>NZ_JAHLYV010000027.1:0-216175 GCF_025128115.1 Synechococcus sp. CS-1326
CCGTAGAGCTCGATAAACTTGGGCAGAGACAGACCCGACTGGAACTGGATCCGATTCATAGCCATGGCAATCAGAGCTGGTACATGTGTATCAGTCTAGGCGACAGGCAGCAGGCGGCGGATCTTGCTACCTAATCAAGTGCTCGTATGGCTTTTCTTTTAAAGAGCTAATCCATAAATTCTAATGTTAGCAACTCAGATTTCAATTGGCCGATTCCATCATTTTCACTTGGCTCGGCAGCTTGAAAGGCATCATCTTCTCAGTCGCATCTATACTGGTTATCCCCGCTTCAAGCTCACAGATGAAGCTGGAATTTCTCCACAAAAAATTCATACCTTCCCATGGCTTCAAGCTTCTTTCATGGCCCGTAGCAAAATTGGGCTCAATCGATCTGCCTGGCTTGACCGGGAATGGGCTTGGTGGGCACATGAAACTCTTGATCGTTATGTTGAAACTCAGCTCGAGCAGCCCACTGCATTGATTGCACTGTCGGGTTCAGGTTTGCATTCTGGACGTAAGTCCCAACTTCTTGGTGGCATTCACATCTGTGATCGGGGTTCTTCTCACATCAGAGTTCAGGAGGCGCTGCTGAAGGATGAATTTTTGCGCTATGGCTCTTGTTGGACTGGGATCGATCCACGCTCCATAGCCAAGGAAGAAGCTGAATACCAACAGGCCAACTGGATTTCCGTTCCCAGCCAGTTCTGTTTCGACAGCTTCATCGCCCAAGGAATTCCTTCCCAGAAACTCGTTAAGATTCCCTATGGATCTCGACTTGAGCGCTTCCATCCAATCCTTCCATCTAGATCTGCAGATTCTGCCTTTCGCGTTTTGTTTGTTGGTGCTGCTGGCCTCCGTAAGGGAATTCTTGATCTTTTGGCGGCGTTTCAGCAGTTCAGTCATCCCAGAAAGGAGTTAATCTTGATTGGTAGTTTGGCTCCAGAGGCTCAGCATTTGTTGGCTCAAGTTGATCAGAGCCAGATCACAATCGTTGGCCCTGTCGCGAATTCTCAGCTTATTAACTATTACAACCAGGCTTCGGTTTTTCTTCTTCCCAGCATAGAGGAGGGATCTGGAATGGTAATAGGTGAAGCGATGGCCTGCGGCTGTCCTGTGATTTCCACTACAAATACCGGTGCATCGGAGCTGATCACTGATGGCATTGAAGGATTCATTGTGCCGATCAGATCACCAACCATCATTGCGGATCGGCTTCAGCAACTTGCCGACGAACCCGATCTTCTCATTGCGATGGGTCAGGCATCACTGAAGCGTGTTCAACAGTTGGGTGGATGGGATGCCTATGGAGACGCCTGGAATGATTTCTTGACATTCAAGGCCAATTCATTTGAATCAGAGCCATGAAAGGATCAAGGGAATTGATTTTGCTCCTTGCCATTGCAATTATGCTCCTGGCAGCTTTGATCAACAATTACCATTTCTTGGTATTTTCGAATGTAATCTGCTTTGGAATTTCTATTTTTTTGATTTTTCGGTTAATAGCCAATGGCCAAGCCACCCGTTTTTTCTTGTTCTCCTCTCTTTCTTGTGGAGCTTGGATTACCGGCGGTTTTTTGCAGAGTGCCTGGAATCTACTTGGCCAAAGCCGGCTTGATTTCATTGGTCTTTTTCGCGCTTCTTCTATTGTTATTGATGTCAGCCTTTATGCTTTGGCATCAGCCTATCTGTTTTTGTTCATATTTTTTACTGCCCTTTTGTCGCGGCTTTCATTTGTGAGGCATGCAGAAAGGCAATTTGACCGGCATGTCATTGTCAGGCTGCGCTCTGTTTCCTTAAAGCTGTGGACAACTTTGCTCTTTTTATCATCTTTGTCCTTATTCATGATTGCATTCTTGGGGCTTTTCTCTATCCGCGGGCTAGGGGAGGAGTACTTATCTGATCAAGGAATTCTTCCATGGTGGTATGTGTTGATTGTGTTTTTTATTGGGTTGCTCCCACTTCTTGTCTCTCAGGTAGCAGCTAAATTGCGGTCATTCTTTTCTTTTCCTTGCTTCACTCTTTTCTTTGGTTTTATTGTAGGTTTGTATTATAATTCTCTTACCGGGCGTTTTGCGCTGTTGTCTTTTATTCTTCTCATTCCATTTTGCTGGGTTGCTATTCAATCACCATTGCTTCGTTTCAACTCTAGACAGCTTACATTTCTTTCTATTATTGCAGTGACTATTCTTGCGCTTCTCCCCTTTGTCAACTTCTTTTTTGCCTTTATCAACGTAATCCGCTCTAATCGTGGTCTCTATACAGATCCCTTCGTGTTGATTGCTTCTTTCGTTGATTTTGTTGCTTCTCCCTCTACTGTAACGACTGCTATCGAGCGATCAGCTGAGAACCTTACTGCAAGACCTCTTATCCTTTGGCCCTTAGCGGCAACGATTGGTATGACCATCAATGGTGGCCATTCTGGTTATTTATATTTCGATGAACTTATTAACTCTGCTTTGAATTCTCTGCCAAGATTTATTTACCCATTCAAATCTACCCTTTTGCTCCAAGAGCAACTCCTGTATCATCATTTTCCTTTTGCTAGTGTAGACACTGCTGATTCTCCCTATCTTTACTCCTTTGCATCTTTTGGGATTGTTGGATCATTCATCTACCCTCTTGTGATCTGCCTAATTTACTCTCTTTTCCTTAATTTTATCGTATTTACAAGCATGCTCAGTTTTTGGCTGCCTACCAGCATTGCCAGCTCCTCAGCCCTGATTAGTTTGTCTATTGTTTCTTACGGCGAACTTCCAACGACCGGACTTTTGCGTCGCTTTATTGTTCCTGGTTCTGTTGCATTTGCTACCTTGCTCTTTGCTTTTTTGAAATCAAGTAGTTCTAGGCTTTCACGAGCACGTCCTGTCGACAGCTTTTGAAACTTGTGACTGATTATTCTGTATATCAACATATTTTGTATTTTGGAGATAGCAATGCTTCTTCTACTTCGTGTCAACGAGCTGAAGCATTATTGAGGATTGGTTGTGGTGTCCTTGTCGCTGATCCTTATGCTCTATTAAGTTCACGTAGCCGCTGGAAGCATTTTCTTGATTATCGAACTGGCTTTCGTTTCCTTCAAGGTGAGCTCTATAAGGCTCTGCAAGCAGATGATAAAATAACACACTATGTACCAGACTTGATCTGGGTGAATGGCGGCCAATTACTTGGGCCTACCATTTTAAAATGGCTGCGGCATAAGTTCAATTGCCCAATTATCTTGTATCAGAATGATGACCCGACCGGTGCGAGAGATTCCAGGCGCTTTTTGAGTTTACTTAGCTCTCTACCACTTTATGATCTCTGTGTGCTTGTACGCCCTGAAACTGAGCTTGAAGTTCTTGCCTGTGGGGCTAGTAGGGTGTTGAGGGTGTGGATGTCTTATGATGAGGTTTTCCATCGTTCTGCAAGTGTTGATGGTTTGCCTAATATTGAACAAGTCGTCTCTTTTGTTGGTACTTTGATTCCAGGTGAACAGCGTGACCGTTTCCTGGTTGAGTTTCTCAAGGTTGGCTTGTCCCTAAGTCTCATTGGTAATGGTTGGCAACGCAGTCGGATGTGGCCTTTGCTTTCCACAATTTATCGGGGGTCTGCACTGTTTGGCCAGGCCTATGTTCGGGCCCTCGGGAGCGCTGCGGTTTCACTGGGACTCCTATCCCACTTGAACCGAGATTTAGTAACTACACGTTCTTTCGAAATTCCAGCCTGTGGTGGTTTGCTTTGTGCTGAGCGTACTTCTGAGCATTGTTTGTTGTTTGAGGATGGTGTAGAGGCTGTCTTCTGGAACTCTTCTGAGGAGTGCATTCGTCGATGCCGTAATCTCCTCAATGATCCTCAACTTAATTCAGTCATCCGACATGCAGGCCGGCAACACGTGTTCAACCTTGGTGTAGGCAACGAGGATGTCTGCCGCCAAATCCTGGCAGCGATTTGAGATGAAAACACATACCCTGCCTCTGTTGATTGTGGAAACTCACCCAATCCAGTATCGGGCACCTATCTACGCCCGACTCGAGCAGCTTCGTCCAGGTGCTGTGCATGTGGTTTATGCCAGTGACCACTCTATACGTGGTGCACGGGATCCAGGGTTTTCTGCAAATATTTCCTGGGATACCGATCTGTTGGCTGGTTATTCTTTTACGATTCTTGACTCGACTTTGAGCCATGTCCCGCATGGTTGGAATGGCTTAAAGGGACGGGGTTTGCCTGCCTTGATCAATGAGTTGAATCCAAAGGCCATCCTCCTCAATTCGTTTACTTATCGCTACGATCATGTGGCTTATGCCATAGCTCGTTTTCGCCACATCTCGATCTGGATGCGCTGTGAAACCCAGGATCAAGCTTTTCCGCGTTCACCGCTAAAAAGTTTTCTTCGTTCTTTTTACTATCGGCTTTTTTATACCGGGGTCAGTATGGCCTTTCCCATCGGTTCCTTGAATCGTCGGCATTGGCTGCGACATGGTGTTTCGCTTCACCAGCTAAGAGATGCACATTACTGCACGCCTGATCGCACCGCTCTTCTCTCACTTCGTGAGCGCAATGCTCGCCGCCAATCTATTCGCGATCAGCTTGGCTTGCATCAGGATCACATATTGGTGGCCTTTTTTGGAAAGCTGATTCCAAAGAAGGATCCGGCCCTGCTACTTGCTTCTATCCCTTATCTTCCTGCCGAGCAGCGCAGCCAGTTTGCTCTGATGTATGTGGGTAGTGGGGAGCTACAGCAGGATCTGCAGCAGCAGGCAACCTCTCTTCATCATCGAGATGGTGTTTCTGTGCACTTTCCTGGATTTGTAAATCAGAAGGCCTTGGTGGATTGGTATCTGGCAGCCGATGTGGTGGTACTCCCTTCCAGGCAGGCCGGTGAAACCTGGGGGCTGGTTGTGAACGAAGCGATGCAGGCCGGATGTTCCGTTGTGGTGTCGGAGGCAGTGGGATGTGCTGCTGATTTTTGCGGTTGGGAACGTTTTCGGACGATTCCCATTGGATCGGCTCAACATCTGGCCGAGGCCTTGCTTGATCTGGCCCACTATCCGCGCAGCTTCACCTGGGCCGCAACCGGCCTTGAGAACTACAGCATTGACTCCGTTGCCCATGCTTTCGCTGCTGCTATCGACGAGCTGTCTTAGCGATGAACATCATCCTATTACGTCATTATCGGCTCACCGAAGGACCCAGCATGCACTCTTTCGCCGATTTGATTGCGTCAGGGCTGCGGGCCCGCGGCTACCAGGTTCAAGAGTTGACCCCGCCCATACTCCTTGCCAGGTTGGCTGGTGAAAACTCCTTGCTGCGCAAATGGCTGGGGTATCTGGATCAGTTTGTTCTGTTCATCCCCATAATTTTCCTGCGCGCGTATGTCCATCCTCCCAGCAGCTTGTATGTGGTTGTCGACCAAGCCCTCGGCCCCTGGATCCCTTTCATCAAGGCTCGCCCACACCTGGTTCATGTTCATGACCTGCTTTCGCTGGAGGGAGCCCTAGGCCGCCAACCTTTTCATGTTCTAAGTGGAAGCGGCCGCCTCTATCAGCGTTGGATTCGTCATGGCTTTCGCTCGGCGCGATGTTTCCTATCTGTTTCGATGGCCACTCGTCACGCACTGGCAGAACAACTAGTCCGTCCAGCACTTCTGTCTGAGGTGGTCTACAACCCTCTTCTCAGTCATTTTGTTGCTCTTCCAGCTGATGCGGCGTCTGTAGAAGTGAGTCAATCACTTCCAAACCTACTGCCCAGTCCTTTCCTCTTCCACATCGGCAGGACCTGGTACAAGAATCGGCTAGGTGTGCTCTCTATCTGGGAGCAACTCTGTAAACAAGGCTTTCTCGTTGATTTGGTGTTGGTGGGCTCGCTCAATTCCAGCCTTGCTGATTGGGTTGAGCAGCGCCCTTTGTTGCTGCCGAAGCTGCACGTTTTAGATCATGCAACCGACGCGCTCGTGGTAGCTCTTTACAGCCGTGCAGAGGCAATGCTCTTCCCTTCTCACGCTGAAGGATTTGGCTGGCCGATTTTAGAGGCCATGGCCTGCGGTTGTCCCGTGATCACCACCGATTGCCCGCCCATGAGTGAAGTGGCCGGCGATGCGGCCACTCTTATTCCTCCCTACCCAACTCAGCCGGATGCTCAGGAGGCATGGGCTGTTGATGCCTCCTGGCGCGTCCAGGCCGTGTTGCAGCGAACACCGGCTGAGCGACAACGTGCCCGCCAGCTTGGTTTACTTCAGGCCAGCCGCTTCTCCCATTCCCACTGGCTGGACCAGTTGGAAGATCTCTACCAGCGCGCTCTGTACCTTCAGGAGTCACAGTGATGGGAGCCTTGATCGGCGAATTCTGCTGGAAGCCAACTGCCCAGTCCCTACCACTGCTGCCCTTGCACCGTCGCGGGGCTGATGCGGAAGGTACCTGGATGAGCCACGATGGACATTGCTGGCTCGGTCACACCCCCCTTCCTATTCAGGATCTAACCGAGGCTGGTGCCCAGCCGATCAGCAGTCACTGCGGTCGCATCACGTTGGTGTTCAACGGGGAGATCTACAACCACAAGGCAGTGCGTGGCGGGCTGCGTTTCCAGCTGTGGCGTGGCCACACCGACAGTGAAACCTTGGTGGAAGGTTTAGCCCAGCGCGGTCCTGCTTTGCTGCTAGAGCTGCGCGGGATGTTTTCCTTTGCGGCCTACGACAGGGACAAGCAGCAATTGCTGCTCGGCCGCGATCGACTGGGCATCAAGCCCCTTTACATGCAGTGGCTGGATGCGGGCCTTCGGTTTGGCTCCGAACGCCGCGCCATTGGCGTTAACCATCGGTTGGCGGCACAGGAGATCAGCCAGATGTTGGCTTTTGGTCACCTGCTGACACCTTCGGATTTCTGTGGTCCTGAATCCGGCGGCTGCCATAGCCTCCCTCCAGGTGTGGTGGTGCGAGTTAATCGAGATCGACCTCACCTTCCAATACGTTACTGGCCCCCTCAGCCCCGTCCCGATTGGACGCCCCTTCCGATCCATGACGCTCGCTGGGCGCGTCGCTTTTTGCGTCAGCAGTTGGAGGTCGTCGTTCAGCAACATCTTCTGGCCGATAGGCCAGGGGCTTTTTTACTCTCCAGCGGCATCAATGCTGGCATTCTCACGGCCTTGGCTTGTCGCCTGATGCCCGGCAGGATTTC
Source organism: Synechococcus sp. CS-1326 (assembly GCF_025128115.1). NCBI lineage: Bacteria > Bacillati > Cyanobacteriota > Cyanophyceae > Synechococcales > Synechococcaceae > Synechococcus > Synechococcus sp. CS-1326. Next base: position 7,149 of record NZ_JAHLYV010000027.1, read on the forward strand.
CAGCCTCACGGTTGGTTTGCCAGGTACACATGTGGATGAGAGCGATCGGGCCCTGAAGCTTTCCCGCCACTGCGGAAGTGATCATCACTTAATACTCGTCGATGAAGATCAGGCCTTGGGCTGGATGGAGGCGGGCTTGCAGTCCCTGGACATTCCCAGCGCCCATGGTTTGAAGAGCAACCTCATCTGCCGGGCTGTGGCCGAGCAGGGAACCAAAGTGGCTGTTGGTGGGCTCGGCGCCGACGAGCTGTTTGGTGGCTATCCCTCCCATCGAATCGTCCCTTGGTTGTTTCTCATGCGCAGCCTTCCTGCAGGGCTGCGCAGCGGACTGCTGCAGGCCGGCAGTGGGCGCCTCGCAACCAAGATCGAAGGCCTGCCGACTTGGGATCGTTGGCATCTGGCAGTTGCACTGCGTCGCTGGGCCAGTGATGGCGATCTGGTGGCTGCTGGCGTGGAAGCGCTGAAGTGGTCCTCCCCGCCTCCGGAGAGGATCAGCCAGGGCTGGGGCCAGATCAGTTGGGCGGAGCTCTTCGGCACCAGCGTGCCGAGGCTGCTTCGCGATATCAATGGGTACAGCATGGCCACAGGTCTTGAACTGCGCGTGCCATTTTTCGACCATCGTCTGGTTGAAATCGCCTTGCGAATGCCACAACGGTTTCAACGCCCTGGGAATGGGCTGTTGCGGGCCTCCTGCCAGGATCTGTTTCCAGTGGGCTATCTTGACAGCCCCAGGCAGGCTTTTTCTCTTCCGATGCGTCCCTGGATGCTTGGTCCCCTGCTGAATCTCTGCAGCCTCCGGCTAGAGGCTCTCCAGTCCAGTGGCTGGCTGGATCCAGACTGGATCACTCAACAATGGCAGGCTTTTTATGGTAGAAAACTGCCTTGGCCTCGTGCCTGGAGCCTGGTGGTGCTGGGGGAGTGGGCTCTCCGGGAGCAGCATTCATGAGTGAACTGAAAGCTCGGCTGAGGAGTGACTACGCAATCCTTCAGGCCAAACAGAAGTCCGTATCCTCGCGCGCCGCCTCGATCAGGCGCCTACAGCGACTGCTGTTCCCCCATTTGCCCATGCCATGCAATCGCGCCTTGGATCTGGGGGCAGGCCAGGGGGAACTCGTGGTCGCTCTTCAGTTGCTTGGTTGCTCAGAAGCAACAGGGGTGGAATTGAGCGCCTCCCAAGTGCAACAAGCTCTATCCCATTCCTTTCATTCAGTTTGCCAGGGGGATGGCTTTGATTCCTTGCAACGCTTGCCTGATCAGAGCCTGGATCTGATCACCTGCTTCGATGTGTTTGAGCATCTCCCCCATGAGGTCTGTGACTCTTGGTTTGCGCAGATCCGGCGGGTGCTGAGGCCCGGCGGCCGGCTGATTGGCCACGTTCCCAATGGCCTCTCCCCCTTCTGCGGTTCCGTGTACTGGGGCGACCTCACCCATCTATGGTGTCCAGTGCCGGAGAGCGTGCAGGTGTTCTGCCGGTCCAGTGGCCTGCAGTGGATCGGTGCTTACGAGAATATCGGGGCCTCTAACGGAGTTAAAGGCCGCTTACGCAGCCTGGCGTGGCGCGTTGTGAGGTCCTGTCTGGCGACTGTCAGCACGGTGGAAACCGGTAGCAGCACTTTTTCATGGCCATGGAGTCGCACCTTCCTCTTCGTGGCGGAGCGTGAGCGGCCTTGAGGCTCCTCCGCCTGATCCGCTCTCTGAATCCTTCCGGCGGCGGTCCCATGGAAGGTGTGTGCCAGATCACCCCACACCTGGCGGCCCTCGGGGTGGTTACTACTGTGGCAAGCCTTGATCCACCAGGGGCTACCTGGTTGCAGCACCAATCGTTTTCCACGGTTGGCCTGGGTCCCGTAGCTTCAAACTACGGGTATCGACGCGGCTTGCCTACCCGTATCCGCGCTCTCGCGCAGCAGCACGATGCCGTGATCATTGAGGGCACCTGGCAATATCACGCTTACGCCACTTGGCGAGCCCTGCATGACACGGATATTCCTTACTTCGTATATACACACGGAATGCTTGATCCCTGGTTCAAGCGCACCTATCCACTCAAACATCTCAAGAAGTGGGCCTACTGGCCTTGGGCCGATTACCGGGTGCTGCGCGATGCCTCCGGCGTGCTGTTCACTACCGAACAGGAGCGGTTGCTAGCTCGCCAGTCGTTTTGGCTGTACCAAGCCAAGGAGAGCGTGGTGGGCTTGGGCACCTCGGCGCCTCCCGGCGATGCTGTCCAACAGCTTGAGCTGTTTCTTGCCCGCTTCCCCCAATTGCGCGGCAAGCGAATCTTGCTGTTTCTGAGTCGCATTCATCCCAAGAAAGGCATCGATCTCTTGATCGATGCCTTTGCAGCGGTGGCCGACCTTGACCCTCGCCTGGAGCTGGTGATCGCCGGCCCCGACCAGGTGGGCTGGCAGGACCAGCTTCAGCAGCGCGCCGCCGCTCTTGGCATCGCTAATCGGATCACCTGGCCGGGCATGCTCAGCGGCGACCTTAAGTGGGGCGCTTTCCGCGCCGCCGAGCTTTTTTGTCTCCCTTCTCATCAGGAAAACTTTGGCATCGTGGTGGCAGAAGCCCTCGCTAATGGCCTGCCAGTGGCTATTGCTCAGCCGGTGAACATCTCCGCCGATGTGGCTGACTCTGGCGCCGGACTGGTTCATGAGGACACTGTGGCCGGCACCACTGAGGTCTTGCGGCAGTGGTTGGCGCTGGATGCTGTTGAGAAGCAGCAGATGGGGCAGCGGGGGGTTGAGCTGTTCCGTGACCGCTTTGACTTCGCTTCGGTGGCCAGAATTCTTTTGCCGGTGCTCGAATCCGCTCTCGAATTCCAGTCCTCCCGCCACTCTCTGTGATCCTCGCCAAGACCAACCCCTTTGAAGGCGCCAGCTTCAGTGGCCGTAATCGCTTGGCCCGCCTTGCCTGGCAGTTGGTATGTGTGCTGCTTTTCCGTCCAACGCCACCATCCTTCCATGCCTGGCGCTGCTGGCTACTGCGTCGTTTCGGGGCGCGTATCGGTTCACCCTGCTATGTCTATAACGACGTGGAAATCTGGGCGCCCTGGAATCTGGTGATGGCCGATTACTCCACCCTGGGCAGGCGCGTGATCGTCTACTCTATGGCACCAATTTGCCTTGGCGTGCGCGCCGTGGTGTCCCAGGGTGTGCATCTCTGTACCGGCAGCCACGACCATCAATCCGAAAACTTCCAGCTCTACGCACAGCCCATCACCATCGGTGCCGATGCCTGGATTTGCGCTGAAGCTTTCCTTGGCCCTGGTGTTTCGATCGGGGATGGTTCCGTGATCGGCGCCCGGGCCGTGGCGACCCGTGACCAGCCTGCCTGGATGGTGTGTGCAGGCAATCCGTGCCGCCCCTTGAAGCCACGTATCCCGCCCAGCTACGCACGAGCCTGAATGCTGCCAACTCTCACCCTTCCAAACGGGCGCATCACCACAACCCTCGGCTTTGGTTGTGCCAGCTTGTTGCGCTTGCCCGATCCAGTCGATCGCCAACGCCTGCTCGACATAGCTGTAGATCACGGCATCCGCCACTTGGATGTGGCTCGCCTGTATGGGCTTGGCTTAGCCGAAGGAGAACTCTCTTGCTTGCTGCGCCGCCATCCAGGTGCTCTCTCGGTGGCTACAAAATTCGGTCTCGGTGAGGCTGGCCCCCCATCAGGTGCTGCTCAGCGTCAAGGTGGGCTGCGTCGGCTGCTGATTCTGGTCCCAGCCCTGAGATCGTTGGCTAAACAAATCCATCGTAGCCATCTCCTGGCGCGAAATTTCAGTACAGACCACTGCCGCCAAAGCCTTCATACCAGCCTCAGCCAGCTGGGCCTGGAGGCGGTGGATCTTTTTCTGCTCCATGAGCCATCTCCCGCTGACCTGATCCCTGCCGAGCTAGGAGATACGCTCCAGGAATTGCAGCGCCAAGGGCTGATCGGCAGCTACGGACTCTCTGGGGACTGGTCCGATTGCTTAAATCTGCTTGCGACGCGTCCTTGCCTTGCCGGTGGCTGGCTGCAATGGGAGGACGATCTTCTGAATCCCGCACCCCCATTCGCCCCGCTTCACTCAGGCCAGCCTGCTCGGTATGGCCGCTTCGGGCGCATTCGTTGTTCGTTGCACACCATCCGCCAGTACCTGGCAGCCGTACCCCAGCTCCAACGCCATTGGAGTGAGCGGCTCAATTGCTCCCTTGCTGAGGATGTGGTCCTTGGTGCCGCCCTTCTCGGCGCATCCATGGCCAGTGATCCAGAGGCTTTGCTTCTTTATTCCACCACCGATCCTGTGCGCCTCGCCCGCACCCTGGCCCTGCTCAACGATCCCCCCTGGAATGCCTCAGAAGCGATCGCTTTTGAGGCTTTCTGGCGCCCCCCTGCTGCCATTTCCTTCAGCCCATGAGCCGCATCGATCTGCACACGTTTTCCTCTGAGCAGGAGTTTCAGAGCGATCTCTGCATTGTTGGTGGCGGGATTGCTGGTTTGGTTCTGGCCGATGCCCTGCGCGGCAGCGGCCGCCGCGTCGATCTTCTGGAGGCTGGTGGTGCTGAGGATGAATCCGAAAGCCAAGTTCTCTATGCCGCCGAGATGGCAGGAGTTCCCCATCTCGGCACCACGCAGGGCCGTTTCCGGGTGTATGGCGGCTCCTCCACCCGCTGGGGTGGTCAGCTGCTGCCTCTGGCAACGAATGATTTCAAGATACGGGCCCACGTGCCAGGCAGCGGCTGGCCGCTGGATCCCGCTGAGCTCAGTCCTTACCTGCACACCTGCGAATCCCTTCTAGGCACCAACCATGCTCCATTCGACTCGGAGCTGATTGACCAGCTGCCTAACCCGGGCCCCCAGCCCAGCGATCCCGATCTACAGCCGCGCTTTTCCAAGTGGGCTCCCTTCTCCAGCCGCAATGTGGCGGTCACCCTCGGCCGCCGCTGCGAGGACGATCCACATACTCGGGTGTTCCTGCATGCTGCCGTTACAGGTCTCAGGCTTGATGGCGATGGCCGCAACATTCACGCCCTGGAGGTACGCACCCTGGCAGGGAGGCAGTTTCGCTTCACCGCCCGCCAAGTGGTGATCGCTGCCGGCACGATAGAAACCACCCGCCTGCTGCTGGTCTCCGGTATCGGCAACGATAGCGATCAGTTGGGGCGCTGGTTTCACGATCACCTCTCGATCCAGGCCGCCACCCTCCACCCTCAGCCGCGCAAAGCGCTGCTTCAGCGCTTTGCGCCTTGGTTCATCGGTGCGACGCGCCACACGCTCAAGCTGGAATCCACGGCCGAATGGCAGGCCCGGCAGGGATGCCTCAATGTGATGGGCCATCTGGTGTTTGAGGCGCCAGACACCTCTGGCTTTGCCTGGCTTCGTCAGCAGCTTCAAGCTCGCCAGAGGCGAGAAGTACAGCCCCCAGCCGTGCCTGCGCCTTACATTGAGAAGCTCCCCGCCGAAAGCCTGGATCTGCTTTATCTAGCCTGGAAAGCGACAGTGCGCCGTCGGCGTTGGTGCCCGGCCGGAGCGGCCATCACCCTCTACATCGACACCGAGCAGCAGCCCAACCCCGAGAGTCGCATTCGCATCTCTCCACACCTTGACGCGCTGGGTATGCCAAAAGCCATTGTAGATTGGCGTTGGGGCGACAAAGAACGCTACTCTTTTGCCTGCTATCAGCAGCTCTTCGATCGCCAGTGGCAATCCTGGAACCTTGGTGCGATCGACTGGCACCAGAGCTTTGAGCCCGGAAGCGGATGGGAAGCTAATGTGAGCGATATCTACCATCTGATGGGAGGTACCCGTATGGCAGCAGATCCCAGAAGTGGAGTGGTCAATGCGAAGTTGCGTGTGCATGGCATCGAGAACCTGTTTGTGGCAAGCTGTTCTGTGTTTCCCACCGGTGGTAGTTCCAACCCCACGCTAACCTTAATGCAGCTTTCTCTTCGATTGGCGAAGCAGCTGCGCCGTTTTTAACCCAAACAAACTTCTTTCTAATGTACTCCAATCCTAAACTGATTAGTCTTCGGAATGCGCTACGACGAGTCGGCATTTTGCGTGCCATCCAGACAAGTCCCTTATATCGAATGATCAACCAAGGCTACGAATCACGCTTTGATGCTGCGATGATGGATAGCCTTGAGCCTGGTCAGTGTGTGTTCGACATCGGCGCCAATGTTGGGTACTACACCAAAAAATTTGCAGACCGAGTTGGTCCGACTGGAAGTGTGCACGCTTTTGAGCCTGTACCCGCTTCTGCTGCGATGATTAGTGAGCTAGTTCCTACTCGGCCGTGGATTTATGTTCATCAATGTGCTATTGCAGATGAACCTGGTGAGCTGGTGATGGAGGTGGGAGCCGATTCTACTTCACCTACCAATAAAGTTATGATTGGCAAGGCAGAGGCTGCAGAGGCGGTGTTAATTACCTCTGTGGAAACGATCGATTCGATGGCCACAAAAGTAGGCTTGCCTGCTGCTATAAAGATTGACGTAGAAGGTTATGAGTTGCATGTGATCAAGGGAGGGTGCATGACACTTACGGATCCTGCCCTGCGTCATGTTTTTGTTGAGGTTCATTTCAGTCTTCTTGAGCGGCGGGGACTACCTAATGCGCCTGCCGAGATTCAAAGGCACTTGATTGAATCAGGCTTTCAGGTTGTCTTCACTGATTTCAGTCATATCCACGCACACAGAGTATAGATGTCTGCAGGGTTCTCGGTATTGATCCTTGTCAGGAATGAAGAAATTGACTTACCTGGTTGTCTCTGTTCGGTCGACATCTCAGATGACGTCGTTGTCTACGACTCATTTAGTACAGATTTCACAAAGCAAATCGCTTTACATGCGGGTGCGCGATTTATTGTTCGGCCTGGCCAAGACCCATCTCTTGCATTTGGGGGTGATGAAGGTCTTCATAGAACTTGGGGCATCCACGAGATTTCTTACCGCTACCCCTGGCTGTTTGTAATTGACGCCGACGAGCGCCTCACACCTGCTGCTGCCGCTGAACTTCAAGCCATTGCCTGCAGCTCTGATTCCCTGTACGTTGCCTACCGCATTCGTCGTCGCGATTTCTTCCAAGATCGTCACCTTAAGCACGTGCAAACTTCTCCTTGGTATATCCGTTTTTTTCGGCCCGAGTTCGTGCACTACGAACGGTTGGTGAATACTGTAACGCTGGTTAATGGTCCGATCGGTGATTTAGCGTATCCCCTCGATCACTATCCTTTCTCCAAAGGCCTTAGTCACTGGATTGCTCGCCACAACTCCTACAGTAGCTATGAAGCTCAGCAGATTCTCCAGAACCGCACCTCCGGGGAGGCTTTCAGTCTGCGGTCGGTCTTCTTTGAGCATGACTTTAACCGCCGCCGCTTTCACCAAAAGGAACTCTTCTACCGCTTGCCAGCCCGGCCGCTGATCAAGTTTGTGTTGCTCTACTTGTTCAAAGGCGGTTTCCTTGATGGCCGCCCTGGTTTTACCTATGCCCTGTTGCAGAGCATCTATGAAGCTATGATTGTTCTCAAGGTGCAGGAGTTGGAGCGAGACAGCAGTTCACCGAGAACCTGATTCACATTGCCTCTGAGTTATCAATACGACCTTAATACTCACCCCACTTACAATTATTTCTATTTTGGCGATAATTTTTCTGACTCTAGAGTGGCTTCATGGAACCAGCACGAAACACGAAGTATACTGCATATTTTGATCCATTCATCCTTCATTTTGTATTCCGGTTTTAATTCATTTGTAAAGTGCAATATTGATAGGCTAAATAGCTCTTGGTTTTGCATTTCTGGCTCCTACTCTAACGTTAGATTTTCGTCAGGTATGATTTTACTTGTTTTAATTATTTTCACCTTAAGGCTGGTTTAATGCGTCCAAACTTTCTTATTATCGGAGCTGGAAAGTGCGGGACCACAAGTCTTGCTGCATTTCTTTCTCAGCATCCTCAAGTTTATGTTTCGAATCCAAAGGAGCCTGGTTTTTTCTCTGAAAACTTTCATCGTGGATGGGCTTGGTATGAGTCACTATTTGCTGATTCTGCTACTTGTTCTGCCAGGGGTGAGGCCAGCGTTAACTACTCAAAATGTCATCTCTACCCACATGTTGCCAGTCAGATCGCTGCTGGCTTGGGTGATGTCAGAATTATTTATATTGCGCGAAATCCATTGGATCGTATTGTTTCGGAATGGCGATATAGAGTTTTAAACTATTTGTCTATCCCTTCCTTCTCTGATTCAGTTCTACATAATCCTGACTATATTCTAACTAGTGACTACTCTACTCAGATTTCTCATTTTTTAAAGATATTCCCCAAAAATCATATCATGGTTTTGTTTTCTGAGGACTTAATGGCAAGGCCTCTATGCGTACTCGAAGATTGTTGTAGCTTTCTTCGGATTAGTCCTCATTCTTGCTGGGATCTCTCCCCTCATGGCGTTAGTGATAAGACTGTAGCCCTACCCAGTTCTATTGTAAAAATTAAGAACTTGGCCTATCCAATTAGGAGTATCATTCCATCCGGTTTTCAATCCTTGACGTTTTCCCTCTTTGGTCGCAAATCCAGTGATATTGCTGCTCTTCGTTCTCCAACTGTATGGGGTTCGTTGGCGTATGCTAAAACTTTGGATTCATTATACTCTGGCAGCTTGGAGTTTCTTGTTGAATGGGGCAAGGACGAATCTTACTGGAACTTCGACCGTCCTACTGTGCCTGATTAACGCTCTATCCTTGATTTATTTAGAAGCTGCAAAACTAGAACATCATTGGATCCAAATTCAGTCAGATAGTCCTCTACTGATTTTCTTTGGTCGTGACCATGAGCTTGAACTCTACGCATCGGCTCCTATTTGCCAATCTCAAGCCATTCCGCAATCTGTTTCAGTCCAGCACCTAGGAGCGTGTTGTGCGTAGATCAGCGATTGGCCTTTTCAAGGATTTTACAGATATTGTTGTTCATGCTGTTCTGTTATACCCGAACACAACAATATCTGCTGTGGCGTCAACGGGATGAGGGGTAGCAGCCTGGCAAATTCGGATAGGGCGTACTGTATTCAGTCGATCAGAATTTGCTCGAAATTTCAGAGTCTCAGCATCACCAAATCAGTGGCTCGCCTCAGCGCACAATTCGCGAAGGCCAGCGGCTTTCCCCACAATTTTCAACATATTAACAGGGGTCAGTTGCTAGTAGATCAGTGACGGTCTTCTCCACGGACGCTCAATAAACTGCCCTGATCCTAGTTACCGCAATGAATTTTGCCACTATAATTAGATATGCAGAAATCTAAGTTCTTCAGACCCTGGCTCAACATCGCCAGGACATCTGTTTTTAGTGGTATATTTTACGATTGCAATGAAGATGCCAGGCATCCTGGTATGCCAGGCAATTTTAGGATTGAGTGGTCTCCACATTGTAAAAATATCTTCACCTCATGCAGCTAAATTGTCATTAAAATGATGACTGCTGGTTGCGCCTGTCAGTCCATTGTGGCCATGCAGACTTTGCTCGTTCAACCACACCCCTGATCCCATTCATGAAACATCCTCTTCTTTCTCTTTTTCATTACTGGCAGCGGCATCCCCTGGCCAGCAAGGATATGCAGGGTACTGTGTCTCGCTTTCTCCGCTGGCAAATTAGTACGAGAATGCTTCGCATGCCTGTGGTGTTCTCCTGGGTAGGCGAGACAGTGCTGGTGATTGAAAAGGGTATGACAGGAGCCACAATGAATGTGTACTGCGGTCTCCATGAAGCCATCGACATGGCCTTCGTACTTCACTTCTTGAGGCCTGGAGATGTCTTTTTTGATATTGGTGCGAACGTGGGCACATACACAATTCTTGCTAGCGGTGTCATACAGGCTTACACCATCGCACTAGAGCCAATCCCTGCCACGTTTGCCCGTCTTGAGCGCAACCTTCGCTTGAATGATCTTTATTCCCGAGTGGATGCCCGTTGCTTGGCGGTTGGCGCTGAGGCTGGCAGCCTGCGTTTCACCTCGAGCCGCGATACCACAAACAAGGCTGTGAGCCTGCTCACGGCCGCAACCGACGAGCCAACCCTAGAAGTTCCCGTAGCTGTAGTTGACGAGCTATTGAGCCATCATTCTCCGCCGATTTTATGGAAAGTGGATGTGGAAGGTTTCGAGCCAGAAGTGCTGCGTGGAGCGACCAGTGCCTTGCGCAACCCTGAGCTCAAGGCTGTGCTCCTTGAGGCTGATACTCCGTCTTTGCAGCGAACGATGCATGATGCTGGCTTTTCACGCTTCAATTACGACCTCTTTGACCGTTCACTGGAGCCAGCGAGTGCGAATTCCATGCCCCAGGAATCCCACAATCAGCTTTGGATCCGTGACCTTGCATTCGTGCAAGATCGTTGCAGCACGGCCCCAAGAGTCAGGATTGGTAACATTACTCTATGATAGCTTAATGTTTTTTCTCCTCCTGTAGACAAGCCCAGATTTCAGGGCTTGTCAGTACTCTTTTGAATGTTCCCTTCAGACCATGAAGATTGTTTGATTGACGAGAACTACCCCATCAGTCTTATTGCTTGTTACTGAGTTGAGGAGCGGTCAATTAATCCTGTTGGCTATGTTTGCAAAGGCATTGTCAACAGTGCCTTCTAATCAACTATTTGCTCAGCCTGATTAGCGCAGTGTATGCTGTTTAGCTCGATTTCTTTTATATGGATTTCTCTCTTTGGAACTCTCGTTCTGTTTTCATTGCTCCACATCCTTGCCTTGCTCCAACTTCCCTTGCTGTTGCTCCTGACTCCCGAGTAGTATGAAGAGTTGTGCAAAGTCAATTCGGATGCCTTCATCGAAAGTCTGTGCCGATAGCCCTTTCTGGCCATGATTCTCATCGGTGGTGATACGAGTCAACGAAATCTCTTTCTCCTTACCCTTGCTCAGGAAGTCTTAGGCGTCTGAGCGAAGTCTCGTTGAAACTTTTCTGACATTTCTAGTAATTTTTGTTTGCCCTTTGGTTCTTTTCTCAGCCCGGATGCCTCGCTGCTGCAGTCACAGCGCTGAGATGCACTCAAGCCGAAGCAGCACATTAGCTTTTCTTCGCTCTGCCTGGATTTTGTTTTGAAGTTGGCCTGCCCCCCTCTAGGTTCATGGCACGAGAAGCTTGTACGCCTTAAAATTACAAGATCAAAAAGTTGCTGGATCCAACTATATCGCTTCAATGGCGCTTAGCTCTGCTGAATTCTGCTGGAGGACCAACGCTCGGTGGAAGTCTGTTGCGCTGACGAACCGCTTGCTGAGCGTTTGACTCTTGCTGATCAAACCCTGGTAACGCTGCTTTATTCCCGCAGCATTTTTTTATTCTACCGAGACTGGTACGCCTGATCCTGTGGCCCTTGGCTAAGCCTCCACCCCCCTCTCTTCTCTAGCCTTCCCCGATGCGTCTGCTGATTCTCGGCCTCAACTACGCTCCTGAGCCCGTCGGCATCGGTCGCTACACCGGCGAACTGGCCAGCTGGCTGGCAGCTCGTGGGCATCAATTGCAGGTGATCACCGCGCCTCCCTACTACCCTCAGTGGCAACTCCAACCTCCGTTTCGCAACCGCTACGCCGTTGAGCACACCGGAGAATTCGGCCAGGGCAGCCTGTTGATTCGCCGTTGCCCGCTCTGGGTGCCCCACCTCCCCAGCACCATCAAACGGCTGGTTCATCTCGCTTCCTTCGCTTTCTCATCCGCCTTTCCGTTGTTGGGCCAGCTTCGCCATCCCCCCGATAAGCTGCTAGTGATCGCTCCGGCCTTTTGCTGCACCGTTCCGGCCCTGTTGTTCACTGCCTTGGCCCGGTTGCGCGGGCGTCCGGTGCCTGCCGTTCTGCACATTCAGGATTTTGAACTCGATGCTGCATTCGAGCTCGGATTCTTGGCTGGTGGGCCCGTCCGCACCTGCGCCGAAGCGATCGAGCGGGTTTTTCTGCAGGGATTCACGGCTGTTTCAACGATTTCGCCGGCGATGTGCGCCCGGCTTGCGCTCAAGGGCGTCGCTTCCCGCAGGATCTGGCTTTTTCCCAACTGGGTTGATTGCGCGGCGATTGAGCCGCTTGCCTCACCCGCCCAACTGGCCTGGCGCCAAGAACTGGCCATACCCGCTGATGCCGTGGTGGCTCTTTACTCCGGCAGCATGAACTGCAAGCAGGGTCTGGAGGTGCTTGCCGATACCGCCCTGCAGCTGGCTGATCATCCCCGCTTGCATTGGATTTTCTGTGGTGAAGGTCCCACCCGAGCCGCCTTCGAAGCCGCCTGCGGTTCCCTGCCCCGCGTACGTTTTCTGCCGTTGCAGCCTGCTGAGTGCTTCAGCGCCCTGCTCCAGCTCGCCGACATCCACCTGCTTCCACAGCAGGCCGGGGCCGCTGATGTGGTGATGCCCTCCAAGTTATTGGCCATGCTGGCCAGTGGTCGGCCCGTGCTGGCCACAGCCGAACGGCAGACCGGCCTTGCTGCCGTCATCACCGGAGCCAGCCCCTGTGGAATGGTGACCCCTCCTGGAGATGCCAATTCGCTGGCAGTGGCCGCTCGTGAGCTGGCTGACAACCCTGCCCTGCGTTCTTTGATGGGGGGCGCAGCCCGACAGCGGGCCTTGCGCGACTGGGATCGGGATGCGGTGTTGAGCAAATTCGAAGATAATTTGATAAATCTCTGATATTTTCAATCTTGAGCTGAGGTTTTGATGAAGTCCAGTGGGCTGCTGCGTCTGTACAGCAAGGATCTCAACCGCATTCAGCGATGGCTGGATCCTCTGGTGATCGGCGAGTCTTTCCTGCTGCTGTCCTGGTGGAACAGTCAGTTCGAGATCCGCCAGGGAGGATTGGATCACCAGGCTGGAATCCTCATTCTGGTTGTTTCGTTCATCGTTCTCAGCCAGGGAAACATCTATCAGAGCTACCGGCAGCAGAGCCTGTTGCTGTTGCTCCGTCGCCTGCTGCTGAGCTGGGTGGCGATGATCACCATCCTGTTGCTGATCGCTTTTCTCACCAAAACCAGCGAGAACTTCTCTCGCCTCACGGTCAGCGTCTGGTCGCTGTTCAGCCTTGGCTGGTTGCTTTTCTGCCATCTGTGGGGTCGCCACCTGTTGCGCAAACACCGTGCCAAAGGTGGTAACAGCCGTAACGTGATCTACTGGGGGCCTGCGGCTACAGCCTGCAGCTTCCATGCCCAGTTGCTTGCCCAGCCCCACCTGGGTCTGAGGTTGGTGGCCTGGTTTGAGTCTCCCTCGGCGGAAACCACCCTTCTCCCGAAAAGCATGCCTGCTTCGATGGGAGGGCTTTCGGAGCTGCGACGCTGGCTGGAATTCAACACGGCTGATCAGATCTACTTCAGCTATTCGCCCGATCGACGCTCCAGTCACCTTTCGATGGCTGAGGTGATCCGCTTCTTCGGAGATACCTGCCTGCCGGTTTATTACGTGCCCCACTGGGCCCAGGAAGGCATGCGCTTCAACGTAGAGCGGCTGGGCAGCCAGTTGGTGTTCGGCCTCTGGGTGCCTCCTGAGGCCAACCTCGATCGCCAGGCCAAACGGGTGATCGATCTGGTTGGCTCGCTGGTGTTGTTGGTGGCTCTCTCCCCTCTGCTGATCCTGATCGCCGTCCTGATTCCGCTCACCAGCCCGGGGCCGATTCTGTTTTCTCAGGAGCGCTATGGGTTCAAGGGAAAACGGTTTCGCATTCTCAAATTCCGCACCATGACGGTGATGGAGGCTGGCGATCAGGCCGGGCTGGTTCAAGCCACTCGCCACGACCCGCGCATCACCCCCCTCGGGGCCTATCTGCGCCGTTGGTCTCTTGATGAACTGCCCCAGTTGATCAATGTTCTCAAAGGTGAAATGAGCCTGGTGGGTCCAAGGCCCCATGCCGTTGATCACAACGAGCTTTACCGCACTCAGATCACCGCCTTCATGCAGCGGCACCAGTTCAAGCCGGGCATGACCGGGCTGGCCCAGGTGGAGGGTTGGCGCGGCGAAACGGCCACGCTTCAATCGATGGCCAGCCGGATCGAGGCCGACCTCCGCTACCAGCGGGACTGGTCGTTGCGTCTGGACGTGAAGATTCTGCTGCGAACTGTGTTCGGCTTGTCGTCCCCCAACGCCTATTAGCCGAACCTGCCTTTTTCAGCCAAACCAGGCTTTGCCGTCGCTGCGTTTGCGGCTGTGACGGCGAGCCTGCCTGGCGGTGAACTGGCTCACGCTCGGGTTGCCGCCGATTGGATCCACATGGGCCACCTGCTGCCAGAGGTCGCGGGGCGCCCAGCGGACTGTGTGCTGCACCGAATCCAGCCGCATCACATGGCACCAGTGGCACGCCCCACATTCCGCGCAGAACAGTTCCTCGATCCACTCGTTGCTCAGCACCAGCACCGGGAAGGCATTGATCACCAGCCGGGCCTTGCCATCCGGCATGCCCCGCTGTTTGAGCTGCTCTGGGCTAAGCAGGTGCAGGAAGTACTTCTTGCCGTTCCCCACCAGCTTCTGCTCGGGGTGGGCCGGGCAGAGCAGTTCCCGGCGGCGGCTGCGCTGACGTGGCTTCCGCTCGCTGGCGATGTTCTGCCCGGTTTCGCCATTGCCTGCCTGCATGCTGCGCCGTGTCTCGTGCTTAGGCAATCCTTGCGCAGGTTCTGGCTTTTGCGGCGCCCTTCGGTCTTTGGTCGATCCCGGATCGCTCACCTGCCGCTCAGGGGGTCTTCCCCGCCCAGCACAGCGCCATAGGCCTGCCGGAACCAGCCGATCCGTTGTTCCTCGCCGCCGAGCAGAGGCGAAGCGGTGATCTGGCCGGCGATCGGTTGGAGCGTTTCGCAGACCGCATGGTCTTCCCCGGTGAGCCGGCGCAGGTTGGGGCCCACGAAGAACGGCAACCAAGGTTCCGTGATCCGCCGCAGCAGGCTGTGAAACCAGGATCTGTCTTCGATCGGAAACGGGGCCTGAAAAAACCAGCTGCGCACGCTGGTGCGATCGTGAGCTTCTGGAACATATTGGGTGATCGATACATACCAGCTCTGCAACACCTGGTAGTGATTGATCAGAAGATTCGGAAAGATCTGCAGAATCCGGTAGCCACTCGGGCGATAGCTGCCATCCCGGCAATCCCCGGCCATTGCCGTCAGATTGCCAGGCTTTCCCTTGAAGAAGAAGGCACTGTGGCGCCCGAAGCGTGGGTAGTGGGCGTGCTCAGGTTTGAGATAGCCGGTTGTGCCGAAATGGGCTGGATCAACGGAGAAAAGCATCCGAAAGGTGGATGGATGCACAGCGAACAGATGGTATTCCTCCAGTGTGAGCTCATAGAGAAGCTTCCAGTTCGCTTTCACGGAGCTGCAGGCGGTGTGAGGCGGGTTGTTCACCTGGCAGATCGCCGCCAGGATCGGCCAGGCTTCTGCCAGGTACTCCTGCAGCGATTCAGCCCCACTGGTTGCCGATTGCTCCCGTTCGGTGGGCTCGGCTGAGCCTGGTGCGGTGGCCGGTTGCTCGGAAAAGCGCCCGAAGATCAGGAACCCGCAGGTGGCGATCTCCACCGGCCGCAACCGCACCCCCAAATCCCTGGGTGTACCCCCGAACAGCTTCTTGCACTGAGGAATGCCGACGGCTTCCCCTGCCTGGTTGTAGACCCAATGGTGAAAGTCGCAGCGCACCATTCCGCTCCCCTTCGCTTTGGTGCGAATCGGGTGGAAACGATGCCGGCAGATGTTCTCGAATCCACGGATCGTCGTGCCGAAACGCTGCACAAAAACGGAGCTTCCAGCAAGGTTGCAACGGATCCAGTCGTTGTCGCTGGGGATGTCGGTGGTGAGTCCGAGCAGGGTCCAGATCGGGCGAAAACAGGCCTGTTCGTTGGCAAAGGCCTCGGGTTCCCGCAGGGAGCGTGCCCAATCGGAACGCTGCCGCTCATCCATGCTGCAGGCATTGCGCTTGCAAGCACCCTACGGCGGCAAGCCTGGCTGGTGCCTGCCCTGAACCGGTGCCATTCTCGGCTTTCGGCTCCTGGCCCGTCTGAATGAACCGCTCCGCCGACTGGTTGCATCAGGCCCTCGCCGACCTTGAACTGGCAACGGTCGGTGCCGAAGCCGGCCACCATGAATGGGCCTGCTTTGCTTGCCATCAGGCTGTGGAAAAGGCGCTCAAGGCTTTGTATTTGCAGCGTGGTCAGCAGACTGGGGCCATGGCCTCGGCCGGGCCTTCCGTGATCTGCCCGCTCCGGATCAAGAGGCCCTGACCCTGGCCGTTACCGATCTGGAAGATCGCCTGCGGATTCTTGATGCTCTTTATCCCCACCCGTTACCCCGATAGCCTTCCTGATGGTGCCTCGACCGATCATTTCGGCCGTTTGCAGAGCGAGGACGCCTTTCGCCATGCCCGTTCGCTTGTTGACGCAATCCGTGCTGCGCTGGCCTGATGCGGACCTGGTGCTGCGTGAGCTTTCCGATTGGGCCGAGGACCAGGGTCAGGTTCACCCATCCCTGCAACGGGTGGGTGTCTTCGGCAGCTACGGACGCGGCACCGCCGGAGTGGGCAGTGATCTGGATCTGTTGCTGATCGATTCCGCCGCTGAGGGAGGCCAGCAAGCCAGGTTGCTGGACTGGCCCCTGGAACAACTGCCGCTCAGTTGTGATGCACTGGTGCTGACCCCCGGCGAACTGGACATCCTGATGGCCTCTGGTCAGCGGATGGCCCAGGAACTCCAGCGCGATGCCCGCTGGATCTGGCGCCGTCAGGCGTAGCCCTCATTTCGCTTCCATCCAGTTCGGTCCCACCCCCGTTTCAACCAGCAGCGGCACGCTGAGCTGAACAGCGCTCTCCATCACCTCCTTCACCCGGGCGCGCACCGCCTCGGTGGCCTCCGGGGCGGTTTCGAGCACCAGTTCGTCGTGCACCTGAAGCAGCAGCCGCGCCGGCAGTCCCTCCGCGGCCAGTTCGTGGTGCAGCCTCACCATCGCCAGCTTGATGATGTCGGCGGAGGAGCCCTGGATCGGTGCGTTGGCGGCCGCCCGCAACTGCTGGGCCTCCATGCCGGCCCGCCGGGCCACCTCCAGCTCGATCGCCAGTGGATCGGTGCCCAGCAGCCGCCCGAGGCCGCCCGGGTCGAAGGGGAACGGGCGCCGCCGACCCAGGATCGTCTCCACGTAGCCGCGGCTGAGTGCCAGGCGCTCCTGCAGCTCGAGGAAGGCGAACACCTTCGGGTAGCGCTGCTTGTATCGGCTGAGGAAGTCCTTCGCCTGGGCGACGCTCAGCTCGGTTTCGCGGGCCAGGCGCTGGGCGCCCATGCCGTAGATCACCCCGAAGTTGATCGTTTTGCCGAGGCGCCGCTCTTCCGGGCTCACCACGTCCTTGTCGAGCAGCAGCCTGGCCGTGAGGGCGTGCACGTCGTCGCCGTCGTTGTAGGCCTGCACCAGCACCTCCTCGCCACTGAGGTGAGTGAGGATGCGCAGCTCGATCTGGGAGTAGTCGGCGCTGATCAGGTTCCAGCCTTCCTGGGGCAGAAACGCCTTGCGGATCCGCCGGCTGAACACCGTGCGGATCGGGATGTTCTGTAGATTTGGATGGCTGCTGCTCAATCGCCCTGTGGCGGTCACCGCCTGGTTGAAATCGGTGTGCACCCGGCCCGTCTCAGGTTCCACCAGCAATGGCAGCGCATCCACGTAGGTGCTTTTGAGCTTGCTCAGGGTGCGGTGCTCCAGCACCAGCGGCACCACCGCGTGGTCGTCTTCCAGCTTCTCGAGCACGGCGGCATCGGTGCTCCAGCCGGTTTTGGTTTTCCTGGATTTCTTCCGGTCCAGCCCCAGGGTGTCGAACAGCAGCTCGCCCAGCTGCTTCGGTGAGGCCAGGTTGAACTCCACTCCGGCGGCCGCCTTGGCCTGCTGATCCAGCCGCTGCAGCTGGTCGCCCAGCTCCAGGCTCAGCTCTCCCAGATAGGCCGTGTCGATGCGGATGCCGGTGGCCTCCATCAAGGCCAGCACAGGCTCCAGCGGCAGCTCCACCTCCCTGAGCAGCGCACTCAGCTGGGGACCCATTGCCGCCAGTTGCCTCGCCAGCAGCGTCGAGAGCCTGCGGGTGAGATGCACATCCATGCCGCAGTAGAGGGCCGCCGCCTCGATCGGCACCGCGGCGAAGCTTTGGCCCTTGGCCACCAGCTCGCCGAAGGCGGTTGGCACGAAGCCGAATTCCCGCTCCGCCATCGCCTCCAGGCCGTGCCTGGCATTGGCGTCCCGCAGGTAATCCGCCAGCAGGGTGTCCATCACCACGCCGCCCAGGCTCAGGCCATGGCGCAGCAGGATCAGCCTGTCGTACTTGGCGTTCTGGAGCGCCTTGGGGTGGGCGTCGCTGGCCAGCCAGGGGGCCAGGGCCGTGAGCACCGCTTCCAGCGGCAACTGCCCTGGTGCCGCCGCCGGCGCACTGAGCAGATCAGCGGCCGCCGGGGGCTGGTGGCCGATCGGGATGTAGGCCAGATCGGCCATCCCTTCTCCCCAGCAGAAGCCGAGCCCCACCAGCTCGGCCTTGAACGGGTTGAGGGCGGTGGTTTCGGTGTCGAGCGCCACAGGCTGCGCCGGATCGGTGTTGGCCCAGAGCCGTGCCACCAAGGCCTCCAGCTGGGAGGAGGTGGAGAGGATTTCCGGGTTGAGGGCAGGCAACCGGCCCGGCGGCGGCTCTGAGTGCGCTCCCGGTGCTGGAGACGGGCTGGCGGCGGCGGCCGAGGCCGGCTCGGGGCTTTCGGGCTCTGTGCTGTTGGGCTCAGTGTTGTTGGGCTCAGTGTTGTTGAGCTCGCATTTTTTGAGCCCGGTTTCTTTGAGCCCGGTTTCTTTGAGCTCAGTGTCCTTGGGCTTGCTGACGGCCGAAAATGCCTTCTCGAAGGCCGCCAGCTGGCGCGCCAGGCTGTGCAGCTCCAGGTCCTGCAGCCGACGTTCCAGGTCGGCTCCGTTCACCGAGCCGAGGGTCAGCCGCGGTTCACTCGGCAGCGGAATGTCGATCAGGATTTCGGCCAGCATCCGTGAGTGGTAAGCCTTCTCCCGGTCGGTTTCCAGCCTGGTCCTCAGAGCTCCCTTCTGCTGATCAAGGGCTGAGTAGATGCCATCGAGATCGCCATGGGCCTGCAGCAGGCTGATCGCGGTCTTGGGCCCCACCCCTTTCACGCCCGGTATGTTGTCGCTGGAATCCCCGGTGAGCGCCTTGAGGTCGACGACCTCCTCGGGGCTGACCCCCAGCTTGGCGATCACCCCTTCCCGGCGAATCATCGACGGCCCGGAATTCCTGGCGTAGGGGCCGCCTCCCATGTAGAGCACGGCGATGTCGCGCTCGTCGTCAACCAGCTGGAAGAGGTCGCGGTCTCCCGAGAGGATGCGCACCCGCCAGCCGGCGTCCGCCGCCCGGTTGGCCAGGGTGCCGAGCACGTCGTCGGCTTCGTAGCCAGGCGCCATGCAGAGAGGCAGATCCATGGCTTCGGAGAGGATCTCCTGAAGGTTGGCCAGGTCGGTGAAGAAGTGCTCGGGAGCCTCGTCGCGGTGGGCCTTGTAGGTGGCATCGGCGTCGTGGCGGAAGGTGGGTCCAGCGGTGTCAAAGGCGATCACCACACCCTGAGGGGTCATCCCGCGGACGTTCTCCAGCAGCGCCTTGAGAAAGCCGTAGGTGACGCTGGTCGGAACGCCCGCCTGGGTGGCCAGTCCTCCCTCACCTCCCTTGGCGAACGCATAGAAACTGCGAAAGGCCAGGGAGTGGCCATCCACCAGCAGCAGCAGGGGCTGGCCACCGCCCGAAGCGGTGGAAGAAGGAGATGAAACAGTGGAGGCTGGCTTCATTCGCGCCAGCCTGCCACCAGCGGGGCCATTGTGGGCTGGCCGCAACCGCCGCCATGGCACGTCAACCCCGCCGCTACGCCATCCATCTGCTCCTGGTCGGAGGCCATCATGAGCTGGTGCACTTCGCCAGCCTCGATGCTTTCCAGGCCTGGTACGGCGTCCTGAACGCCGGAGCGGCCGACGCCTTCGTGAACGTGCCGATCGGCGATCTCGACGGCGAATACCTCGTGCTTCGCCCCAGTGCCGTCAGCGCGATCCGGATCGAACCCCAGTACGGCGCGATTGAAGATTGACCCTGCCTGTCACCGACGCTCCTGAGCGGCTCCAGCTGCTCTGGGGCATCACCCTCTTCTCCGGCGCGCTGGCCCAGTTGGTGGCGGTTGTCACCGGCCTGCCCGCGGTGGTGCTGCTGCTGGCCGCCGGTCTGGTGATCGGCCGCTCCGGCCTCGGCCTGGTCAATCCGCTCCAGCTGGGCAGCGGACTCGAAACCGTGGTGGCTCTTCTGGTCAGCCTGGTGCTCTTTGATGGCGGCCTCAAGCTCAGCCTGCCCGGGGACGTGTCGCGACTGGCGGTGCTGCGCATCGTGCTGGTGCGCCTGGCCCTGGCCTTGCCGGCGGCGATGGTCGCCGCCCACTGGCTGGCGGGCCTGAGCTGGCCCCTGGCGGCGGTGTTCAGCGCGATCGTGCTGGGTACCGGCCCCACCGTGGTGACGCCGCTGGTTCAGCAGATGCGGTTGGCCCCACCCCTCGGGGAGGTGCTGGAGGGGGAAGGGCTGGTGCTGGAGCCGTTCGGGGCCGTGCTCGCCCTGTTGCTGCTGGAGCTGGTGCTGGGCGGACTGTCGGGCTGGCGGGCGCTGGGCCTTGATCTGGTGTTGCGGCTCGGCGGTGGCGTGCTGATCGGCAGCATGGCGGGCCTTCTCCTCAACGCCCTGCTGGCTCGCCTGCCGGTGGACCCAGGCAGTGGTCTGCGACTCCAGCTCAGCCTCGGCATCCTGTTTCTGATGGTGACCGGTTGTGACCTGCTGCTGCCCGAGTCGGGGCTGCCAGCGGCGGTGGCGGCCGGCTGGATGGTGGGCCGTCGCGACGCGGCCGGATCGGCCCAGCTCGATGGGTTGATCCGCCAGTTGGCCCAGCTGGCGATCAGCATCCTGTTTCCCCTGCTGGCCGCCGATCTGTCCTGGGGCGATCTCAGCCCCCTGGGCCTGGGTGGGGTGGCTTGCGTTCTGGCGCTGATGCTGGCCGTGCGGCCCGTGTCGATGCTGCTCGCCACGGCCGGATTGCCGCTCAGCGTGCCCCAGAAGGTGCTCCTGGCCTGGCTGGCGCCACGTGGAATCGTCACCGCTGCGGTGGCCAGCCTGTTCGCCCTGCGCTTGGAGCTGGCTGGTGTGCCGGGCGCCGCCCAGTTGAAGGGTCTGGTGTTTCTCACCATCCTGATGACGGTGGGCATCCAGGGACTCACGGCCACGCCCCTGGCCCGGGTGCTGGGCCTGGTGCGGCCGGAGGAGGCAACAGCCCAGCCGAGTGACGATCGTTCAGGCCGTGAGGCTGTTCTCGAGTCGTGAGCGGTCGCTGCCTCGGCTGTGCAGCAGCCGCCAGGTGGTGATCAGATCGGGACCCTGAAGACTGCCGAGCAGGGCGGCCCGCAGGCTTTTCATCACCACCCCCTTCTTCACTCCGGCCGCCTTGGCTGCAGCGGCCAGCAGCTCCTGGGCGGCGGCGGCGGTGAGTGGTTGCTCGGAGCCCGGCAGGTGCTCCAGCAGGGCTGAGAGGGCCGCCTGGACTTCGGGTATCGCCAGTTGGGTGGTGGCGGCCGCATCACAGCCGGGCCAGAGGAAGAAAGGCCTGGCCTGCTCGATGCCGTCCTGGAGGGTGACCAGGGATGGACCGAGTAGGGCTGCCAGTTCTTCCGCCCATTCGGGATTTTCGCTGGCCCTCCACCAGCCCTCCGCCTGCCAGAGGGGGATCAGGTCGTGGCACAGATCGGCCGGGCTGCGTTCATGCAGCACCTGTCCGTTCAGCCAGTTGAGTTTGTCCCAGTCGAAGCGTGCTCCGGCCCGGTTGACCCGCTCGAAGCCGAACACCGCCGCCGCTTCGGCGAGGGAGAAGCGCTCGCCCATCTCGTCTGGAGGCGACCAGCCCAGCAGGGTCATGTAGTTGACCAGGGCTTCGGCGGTATAGCCCAGGTCGCGGAAATCGGCGACGGATGTGACCCCATCACGCTTCGAGAGTTTGCGGCCCTCGGCGTTGAGGATCAGGGGCGTGTGGGCGAACACCGGCTCCGGCAGGCCCAGCGCTGCGTAGAGCAGCAGTTGCTTGGCGGTGTTGGCGATGTGGTCTTCGCCGCGGATCACATGGCTGATCGCCATGGCCGCATCGTCAACGACGACGACAAGGTTGTAGAGCGGATCGCCGATGGCGGTGGCCGGAGCACGGCGGGCGATCACCATGTCGCCGCCGAGATCGGCGCCGCTCCAATGCATGGCCCCCCTGACCAGATCGTTCCAGTCGATGCTGGCGTCAGCGTCGATGCGAAAGCGGATCACCGCCTCACGGCCTTCGGCCTCGAAGGCCTGCTGCTGGGCCGCACTGAGGTCGCGGTGGGCGTTGTTGTGGCGTGGTGCGGCGTGGGCGGCTTTCTGATCCGCCCGCATGCTCTCCAGCTCCGCGTCGCTCATGTAGCAGCGATAGGCATGGCCGCTGGCGAGCAGTTGGCTGATGGCGGCGTGATGGGCCTCGAGCCGCTCGCTCTGGATCACCGGCTCGCCGTCCCAGCTGAGGCCGAGCCAGGCGAGGCCGTCGAGGATGTTGGCGGTGAAGGCCGGGCTGGAACGTTCCCGGTCCGTGTCTTCGATTCGGAGCAGAAATGCGCCGCCATGGTGGCGGGCGAACAGCCAGTTGAAAACGGCTGTGCGGGCCGTGCCGATGTGAAGTGTGCCGGTGGGGCTGGGAGCCAGGCGTACCCGCACCGTCACTGGATCGATCTCCTGAAAAAAGGTGGCTGATGAGGCCAGACGGGACTGACGGGATTCGAACCCGCAACTTCCGCCGTGACAGGGCGGTGCTCTAACCGGTTGAACTACAGTCCCAGAGCGGCTTCTGACCGTCCTGTGTTGCCCGTGCAACCCTAAGAGTATCTGCGATCACGGGTCCCGCCGTCAACTGAACCCGTCAACTGAAGCTCTCTACTGAAAGCCTCTAACGAAAGCTCCCGGGGCAAGTCGCCTGAGCGGAGCAGTTCACCCGCCTCCTGCCGCTGAACAGGCTTCAGGCCAGGGGAGGAGCTTCCAGCCGTTGCAGTTCCGCCAGCATGGCTGCGATGCTCTCGGGATTGGCACCCTTCTGGCTGTTGCTGTGCAGCTCGCGGCCGATAACCACCGCACCGAGGTGGGAGAACTGCAGGCGCATGCCGCTGAGGACTTTCTGGGAGCTGCCTCCACTGTGGCTGGCCAGCGCCACCGGGATGCCCTGGAACAGGTTGCGGAAATCGGCCGTGCTGGTGGAGAGCCAGGCCACCGCATTGACCAGGGTTGGCGGCAGGCTGCCGTTGTACTCGGGTGCGCAGACCCAGAGTCGCCGATGCCGGCGCAGGGCGGAGGCCAGCTGTTCAAGGCCGGGTCCGGCACCCTGGGGTTGCTGCACCGGCGTGAACAGGGGAAGGTTCAGTGCCACCAGATCAATCAGCTCTGCGGCGCCTGAGCCAGCTGCGGCGTTGGCTTCTGAGTTGGATTCGGCACAGAGCAAGATCTGCCTGGCCAATTCCAGATTCTTGCCGTTGCTGGCCGCGAGAACGAGCATCAGGGGAAGGCCGTGACGTGCATCAGGGGCGGAATCCGGCTGGCTCGATCAACCTCACCTGGTTGCCCCGGGCCGTGAACTCGCTGCCCTGGTCGCTCTGAACCACGACGCGTCCACCGGATTTGACCCGGATCACCCGGGCCCGAACCCAGCCAAGGGCGGCGGACTCGAGCACCTTGACCACATCACCGGGTTGTAGATCCAACTCCATATCCGGAACCAGGAAAGGGCAGGGAAGGGCAACGAGCGCGCCGTGGAGGACTTGAACCCCCGACATCAGGTTTTGGAGACCTGCGTTCTACCAACTGAACTAACGGCGCAAGAAGATGCCCTTTGGTCCGGTGCCGAAATCGGCACCCGAACGAGTGGTGAAAAGCCAGGATTCAGCGGTCGAAGCGCTGCTTCACCCTGGTGGCCTTGCCGACCCGATCGCGCAGGTAGAACAGCTTGGCACGACGGACTTTACCGCGACGCTCCACCTGAATGGTGGCAACCTGAGGGCTGTGAAGCATGAAGACCCGCTCCACCCCGATGCCTTGAAAAATACGCCGCACCGTGATGGTTTCGTTGAGGCCGCCATGACGCTTGGCGATCACCACACCTTCGTAGGGCTGCACCCGCTCCTTGTTTCCTTCGCTGATTCGCACCCCCACCCGCACGGTGTCCCCGACGTAGATCTCGGGAAGTTCGGGCTTGAGCTGCTCGGCTTCAAAGGCCTTGATCAGGTCGTAGGCGCAGAGCTTTGCAGCCACAGGCTTCTCAGCCACTGCTGTGGTTCCGCCCGGGGATCCTGTTTCGGCTGTGGCCGCTGAATCGGTGTCGTTGAGTTCCGCTGCCATCCCAGTTCCGAGGTTTCTGGCCAAACAACAAGTGTACCGCCTCAGCTTTCGGGTTCGGTTTGAGCAGTGGGGGATTCCGCCTTGCGACCGGCCACGGCTCGACGACTCCATTTCTGGATGAGCAGGCCCGCTCCGGTGGCCAGCATCCAGAGCAGCCCCAGGCCGTTGAGGGCCACGTAGATGGTTTCGCCCTGACTGCCCAGCCATTCCCCTTCGTGAAGCACCATCAGCAGGTGGGCCTGATCACGGCTGAAGCCGGCCCAGTCCCGCAGCAGGCGGTAGCTCATGCCGCTGGCCACGGTGACCAGCAGGGGGGCCAGGACGACCGGGGCCAGCAGGCCGTGCCAGCGCCGCAGTTTCGCCAGGGCTTGCATGGTCGGCTTGGGAAAGTTGATAGGTTGAGAGTCTGAAGTGTCCAGGCGCCCGCTGATGAACCTGTTCGCTGATCTGCTCGCCTCCAGCACCGCGGCCAGGAAGGCTTCCCCGGCAACAGCGGTGCAGACCGGCCCCCGCATCCAGAAAGGACGCCGTGGTGTCGAGATCAAATCAGCGCGGGAAATCGCGATCATGCGTCAGGCCAGCCGCATCGTGGCCACTGTTTTGCGCGAAATCATCGATCTGGCCGCCCCCGGCATGACCACCGCCGATCTCGATCGCCATGCCGAGAAGCGGATCCTCGCCATGGGCGCCACGCCAAGCTTCAAGGGCTACCACGGCTTTCCGGCCAGCATCTGCGCCAGCATCAACAACGAGGTGGTTCACGGCATCCCCAGTCAAAAGCGGGTGATCCGCTCTGGCGACCTCCTGAAGGTGGACACCGGCGCCTACTTCGAGGGCTACCACGGCGACAGCTGCGTCACCCTCTGTGTCGGTGAGGCCTCCGAGCAGAGCCGACTGCTCAGTCGGGTGGCCCAGGAATCGCTGATGAAGGGCCTGGCCAGGATCAAGGCTGGAAACACCCTGCTCGATATCGCCGGCGCGGTCCAGGACCACGTCGAGGCCCACGGTTTCAGTGTTGTCGAGGACTACACCGGCCACGGCGTCGGCCGGAACCTGCATGAGGAGCCCTCGGTGTTCAACTTCCGCACCCGGGACCTCCCCAACCTCACCCTGCGGGCCGGCATGACCCTGGCGGTGGAGCCGATTCTCAATGCCGGCGGTAAGGGCTGCCGCACCCTCGCCGATCGCTGGACGGTCGTCACCAGCGACGGCAGCCTCTCAGCCCAGTGGGAGCACACGATCGTGGTGACCAGCGACGGCTGCGAGATTCTCACCGACCGGGATTTCTAGGTCCTGCTCGTCAAGCGGAAATAGCCGTGGCGCAGGGCCATGGCCAGAGGAGTGAGCACATAGGTGAGCGGATTCGGCGACACGATGATCAGTGCGCAGTGGCGCCTGGCCTGGGCGATCACCTGCCCAGCCACGAAATCAGCCCCCATCACTCCATAGGGGTTGAGCCCGGATCGGAACGGTCCCAGCACCAGACGACGGATGCGGCAGGGGTTGTCGCCGCGACGGTCGAGCGCCCGCAGGCTGAGCAGCTGGCCCAGCAGGCGCTTGCTGATCTCATAGAGGGGGCTGATCGCCGGCAGGATCTCCGCTTCGGAGGTGTTCACCCAGAGCTCCCGGCCCGGCTGGCCGGCCGGGCGCTCCGGCAGTGACAGGAACAGCTCGATCAGCCGCCAGGCGCTGAGGGCATTCACCTCCAGGCTCCGCTGCACTGCGCCTGGGTCTCGATCCCCGAAGGTGTTGATGCCGTGGTTGATCACCAGGATGTCCACCTCCCTGAGCAGTTCGGCGAGGGCCGCCTCGCTCCCACAGCTCCAGCAGACGCTGCGCAGGGGAATTGTCCCACCGGCGCCGTCGTCGAGCATCAGGGTCCGGGGCTTGGTGGTCAGGGCGATCGGCCATGCCCCCTGGCGGTGAAGCTGCAGCAGCAGGGCCATGCCGAGGGCGCCGCTGGCACCACTGACCGCCACGGTTCGATCGCTGAGGGGGAGCAGCACGGGAGGGTGATGCAGGCCCGCTCAGTTTGGGCGGTGGCGGGGTTCGTTGATCGGGGCGACAGTCAGCGGGAATGAAGCCATCCTGGTCAAACGCGTCATCCTTGGCACGCCCCCCCCCCTTCGCCTCGCCCCCATCGACCGTGGACAGCTTCGAGGCCATTCCCGCCGCCCTGGACGTTGATCCAGCCATTTCCGCCCTGTTTGCTCCCTATTGCGGTGGGGTTGAGCGGGAGTCCTGGCTTGAACTTGCCCTCGATCTGCTCGAGGCCCGTCAGGTGAGTGGACGCCGACAGCTGCGGCCGGCAGGCGTCCATCCGTTCGAGCTGCGCTGGCAGCCGGTGGCGGCACCCCAGGAACCTGTGGCCTGTGTTCTCACCTTCCCGGCCAGTCAGGGGCTGGTCTACAACTTCACCCTGCCCAGCCATCAGCTGGTGCTCTGGCTGATGGATCTGCTGGAGGCCCAGGCCACCCGCGGCGAGGACGACCTTCCCGAAACGTTCTGGCGCTGGCTATTGCTAGGCGAGAGTCCCGGCTCGCCCGCCACCTAGATTGGTCATCCTGATCGAGATCGTTCATGAGCAGCACCCTGCTGATCGGGTCCTGCGATCCCTTCAGCGGCAAGTCAGCCCTGTCGCTCGGACTGGCCCGTTTGCTGACTCGGCAGGGAGTGCAGATTCGCTTCGGCAAGCCGCTCGCCACCAGCCTGCGCCAGGGCCGGATGTCTCCCGCCTCACCCCCCGCTGCGCTGATCGACGCAGACGTCGCCTTCGTTGGCAGCACCCTGGGCCTCGCCCCGGAGTGCCTGATCGCCTCCCTCGCACTCCAGGCGGCTGAAACCGCCAGGGATCGCCTCCTGGCCGGGCGGTTGGCGCCAGGGGATGGGTTCACGCGGCTGCAGCAGCAACTGGCGGCTTACCCCGACGGGGTGAACCTGCTCGAAGCCGCCGGCAGTCTCAATGAAGGCCTGCTTTACGGCCTCAGCTTGCCGCAGTTGGCCAGGGGGCTCGAGGCGCCGGTTGTGCTGGTCCATCTCTGGGAGGACAGCCGCAGCATCGAGCCCCTGCTGCAGGCGCGCCTGCAGCTCGGTGACCAGCTGGCCGGTGTTGTGCTCAATGCCGTCAATCCTGAAGATGTGGAATCGCTGCGGGCCGAGCTGGTGCCGGCGATCGAACAGGTCGGTCTGCCGGTGTTCGGGGTGATGCCCCGCAGCCCCCTGTTGCGCAGCGTCACCGTGGAAGAGCTGGTCGAGCGACTCGGCGCCAGCGTGCTCTGCTGCCCCGAGCGCCTTGATCTCCTGGTTGAAACCCTTTCGATCGGGGCGATGAACGTGAACTCAGCCATGGAGTTTTTCCGCCGCCGCCGCAACATGGCCGTGGTCACCGGTGCTGATCGCACCGACATCCAGCTGGCGGCCCTGGAGGCCTCCACCCAGTGCCTGATCCTCACCGGGGCGGGGGATCCGCTCCCCCAGCTGATCAACCGTGCGGAGGAACTCGACGTCCCCGTGCTCAAGGTTGATCACGACACCCTCACCACCGTGGAGGTGATTGAGCGGGCCTTCGGCCACGTGCGGCTGCATGAATCGGTGAAGGCCAGCTACGCCATTCGCCTGGTGGAGGAGCACTGCCGTTTTGATCGCCTGTTCGAGCGGCTTCAGCTGGGGAGTGGGCTTGCCCCGCAAGGGCGCTGCTAGTTTCATCCGGCTGGCTGCGCGACCTCGGTGACCCGGTCCCTCGATCTTCCTTCTCTCGACCGGATTGACACCCTCGCCCAGGAACTGGCCCTGCTTCAGGACACGGGCAAACGCCGCATCGCCATTCTCGGCAGCCGCCATGTGCCGGTGGTATCGATCCATCTCGTCGAGCTGGTCTCCCGTTCGCTGGCCCAGGAAGGCCACAACCTGGTCACCTCAGGATCCCAGGGTGTGAATGCGGCGGTGATCCGCGGTGTGCTCGGCATCGACCCCGCCCGGCTCACCGTGCTGCTTCCCCAGAGCCTGGATCGCCAGCCCGGTGAATCCCGCGAGCAACTCGAGCAGGTGCTCCATCTCGTCGAAAAGCCGGAACACGACGACCTGCCCCTGCCGATGGCCAGCATTCTCTGCAACCAGGAGATCATCGGCCGTTCCGATCAGCTGATCTGCTTTGCCTTCCACGACAGCGAAACCCTGCTTTCAAGCTGCCGCAGCGCCGAAGACATGGGCAAGGTTGTGAGCCTGCTGTTCTTCGATTAGCCCGGCGTTTTTCCAGTTCGGGATCAACCAGGCAGGGAGTCGTGGCGGGGCAGGACCTGGAGGCAGGTTCCCTCCCGGCCCATCACATTCACCTGGGCGCCTGGGGAGAGCGGCTCGCCGGGGGCCAGGTTGATGGCGGCCCAGCTCTGGCCCTGCCAGCGCACCCTCCCTTCGCCATTGGCCTCGAAGCGGCTGATCACCTCGGCCAGCTCGGCCCGGGCCGAGGGTGGGATCGTCCGCGCCTGCCGGCCCGCCGACCATCGCCGCAATGCGACGTAACCAGCCGCCACCAGCGCCAGGAACAGCACCAGTTGCGCCCCCGCCGGCACGGCCGGAAGCAGGGCGCTCAGGAGGGTCAGCAGCAGGCCGGCCAGCCCGGCGATCAGCAACAGGCCGTCACCGTCGGCTCCGGCCAGCTCCAGGGTCAGCACCGCCGCCGCCAGGGCGAACCAGAGGATGGGATTCACAGGGGAGGGGAAGACGGGGAAAGCGGGTACCGGTCGCCATCCGCTGACACCATCCTGCCTACCGTGGTCCCAGCGATGGTCTCTGGATGGAATTTCTGCTTCTTCCGGTTCTGGCGGTGCTGGCTGGCCTGGGCATCAGCGGCATCAAGGTCACCAGCAGCAGCCGCTCGATGCTGGTGGAACGTCTGGGCAAGTACGACCGGGAGCTGCGGCCTGGCCTCTCCCTGGTGATTCCGGGAATGGAGCGGGTGGTGAGCCATGAATCACTCAAGGAACGGGTGCTTGATATCCCGCCGCAGCAGTGCATCACCCGCGACAACGTTTCGATCGTGGTGGATGCGGTGGTGTATTGGCAGTTGCTTGAGCATGCCCGCGCTTATTACGGCGTCGACAATCTGCAGGCCGCGATGGTGAACCTGGTGCTCACCCAGATCCGCGCCGAGATGGGCAAGCTCGACCTCGATCAGACCTTCACCACCCGCCAGGAGGTGAACGAGACCCTGCTCAACGAGCTGGATCAGGCCACTGACCCCTGGGGGGTGAAGGTGACCCGGGTAGAGCTGCGCGACATCCAGCCCTCCCAGGGGGTGCAGCAGGCGATGGAGCAGCAGATGACCGCTGAGCGGGAGAAGCGGGCGGCGATCCTCCGCTCCGAGGGCGAGCGGGAAGCCCAGGTGAATGCCGCCAAGGGGCGGGCAGAAGCCCTGGTGCTCGATGCCAAGGCCAAGCAGGAGGCGGTGTTGCTCGACGCCGACGCCCAGGCCAAACAGCAACTTCTGCTCGCCAAGGCCAGGGCCCAGGCCGCCACCGAGCTGGCCGCCGTGATTGATTCCCAGCCGGCGGCCGCCGAGGGCCTGCGCCTGCTGCTGGCCAAAGACTGGATGGCGATGGGCCAGGCGATGGCAGCAAGCAAGGGGGGATCTGTGCTGATGGTGGATCCCCAGAGTCCGGCTTCCCTGCTTGCCGCTCTCAAGGGGCTGCAGGAGAAGGGCGGCAGCTGAGATCCCTCCGGGGAAGTTCCTCCGTTCAGCTGCGCAGCAGCGCCTTGAGCCCTTCGCTGTAGAGCAGGCCCGTGCTCAGCAGCGCGCCGATCCAGCAGAGGCTGCGCAGGGGCGGAATGTTGGCCACATAGGCACCGATGTAGGCGAGTCGCAGGGCCGGGTGGAGC
This sequence comes from Synechococcus sp. CS-1326, assembly GCF_025128115.1. NCBI lineage: Bacteria > Bacillati > Cyanobacteriota > Cyanophyceae > Synechococcales > Synechococcaceae > Synechococcus > Synechococcus sp. CS-1326. Next base: position 37,428 of record NZ_JAHLYV010000027.1, read on the forward strand.
CAGGCGGCCACGGCTGCCATGGGTGAGGCTGCCAGGGGTGAGGCCGCCAGCACGGCCGGAGCCGCCAGCAGGCAGAGCAGGCAGGCGGGGGCGTGCAGCGTGAAGGCCTCGAAACTGTTCTGGTGGGCCCAGCTGGCCCGCTTCCCCCAGGCCGGCAGCCGCTCGAACATCGCCCGGGGGGCGGCCAGATCGCCGGGTGTGAAATCGGCCTTGGAGCGGCCGGCCGCCAGGGGCACCAGGCTGAGCACCACCACGGCCCCGGAGAGCACCAGCGACCAGGCGAAGGGCGCCGCCGAGTTGCCCGACGGGATGGCGACAGCAAGGAGGGCGAGCATGGGGGAATGGCTGGGCCGTCCTTTTCTAAGCTGATCTCCGCTCGCTTCGTGCTTTCCGCCATGGCCGACACCTACTCCTTCGACGTGGTGTCGGATTTCGATCGGCAGGAGCTGGTGAACGCGCTTGATCAGGTGCGCCGAGAGGTGGGCCAGCGCTACGACCTCAAGGATTCCAAAACGGAGATTGATCTGGAGGACACCAGCCTCACGATCACCACTGCCAGCGATATGACCCTCGACGCGGTGACCGATGTGCTGCGACAGAAGGCGGTCAAGCGAGAGCTCTCACTCAAGATCTTCGATTTCCAGCCGGCGGAGCCGGTGGGCGGCAACCGGGTGCAGCAGGTGGTGAAGCTGCGCAAGGGGCTCAGCCAGGAGCTGGCCAAGCAGCTCAGCAAGCTGGTGCGCGATCAGATCAAGAAGGTGACGGTGGCCATCCAGGGCGAGAGCCTGCGGGTCACCGGCAAGAACAAGGACGACCTGCAGCAGGTGATCCAGTTGCTGCGCGCTGAAGATCTGGAGCTGCCGCTGCAGTTCGAGAACTACCGCTAGGCGGAGCCGTGGCAGGCGGTTGGCGCTTCTGGATCGATCGGGGCGGCACCTTCACCGACCTGGTGGGCCAGGGTCCGGGCGGGGAACAGGTGGTACGCAAGGTGCTCTCCGAGCAACCGGGTCGCCTGGCTGACCCAGCCGTGGTGGCCATGCGTCAGGTGCTGGGCCTGGCGGGCGATGCCCCGATCCCCGCCGGGGCGATCGAGGCGGTGCGGCTGGGGACCACCGTGGCCACCAATGCCCTGCTGGAGCGGCGAGGCAGCCCCACCCTGTTGCTGATCACGGCCGGATTTGCCGATGCCCTGCGGATCGGCGATCAGCATCGCCCCGATCTGTTCGCGCTGCGGATCCAGACCGTGGCCCCGCTCTTCAGCCAGGTGATTGAAGTGGGCGGACGGCTGGCCGCCGATGGCAAGGAGCTGGAGCCGTTGCGGCTGGACGCCGACCTGGAGCTGGGACTCCATCAGGCCCTGGAGCGGGGCCTGCGCAGTTGCGCGGTGGTGTTGCTGCATGCGGCCCGTCACCCCCGCCACGAGCTGGCCCTCGGCAGCTGGCTGGCTCGGTTCGGGTTCGAGCAGCTGAGCCTTTCCCACGCCGTTGCCGCCCAGAGCCGGTTGGTACCCCGTGGTCAGACCACCGTGGTGGAGGCCTTCGTCGGGCCAGCCCTGGGGACCTACCTGGCCCAGCTCCGCTCAGCCCTCGGCGAAGGCTGCCGGCTGGAGGTGATGCAGTCGAGCGGTGGACTGATCAGCCCCGATCGGCTCAGGGCCAAGGACACCATCCTCTCCGGGCCGGCCGGCGGCATGGTCGGCGCGGTGCGGGTGGCGGCTGCGGCAGCGGCAGCGGCAGTGGGATGCTCGCCAGCGGTCGGGGGCAGGCCGGCTGCGGCTGAAGCGATTGTCGGCTTCGACATGGGTGGGACCTCCACCGATGTTTTTCATTTCGATCCGGCTGGTCCCGATGGGGGCTGGGAGCGTTGCGTTGAGACCGAGATCAACGGGGTGAGCCTGCAGGCGCCGATGCTGCCGATCCATACCGTCGCGGCTGGTGGCGGGTCGAAGATTCAGTTCGATGGACTGAGGCTGCAGGTGGGGCCTGCTTCGGCCGGGGCGGATCCCGGCCCCGCCTGCTATCGGCTGGGCGGGCCGCTCACGGTCACCGATGCCAATCTGCTGCTGGGTCGTCTTCAGCCTGCCTGCTTCCCGGCCCTGTTCGGCCCAGGCCGCAACCAGTGCCTTGACGTTGCGGTGGTGCGGCAGGAGTTCGAGTTGCTGGCGGCCAGGATCCATGCCGCCACGGGCCTGCCCCAGGTCTCGGAACGGCTGGCGGAAGGTGCGCTGGCGATCGCGGTTGATCGCATGGCTGAGGCGATCCGGCGCATCTCGATCCAGCGGGGTCACGACATCCGCAACTCCACGCTTGTCTGCTTCGGCGGAGCCGGCGGCCAGCACGCCTGCGCCGTGGCGGCCCAGCTCGGCATCTCCAGGCTGCTGCTCCATCCCCTCGCCGGTGTGCTCTCGGCCTATGGAATCGGCCTGGCCGACCGGAGGTTGCTGCGGGAGCGCGTGGTGCGGGAACCGCTGGATGCGGCCTTGCTGCCCAGGCTCGCGGCGATGGCGGCGGAGCTGGCCGTCCCGGGGTCCGGCTCGATCGTGCGGATCAGCCTCGAACTCCGCTTCGGCGGCAGTGAGGTGTGCCTGTCGGTGCCCTTCGCCAGCCTGGAGGCGATCGGTGAGGCGTTCCAGACCAGCCATCGCCGCCGCTATGGCTACTTGCCTGTGGCCACGGCCGGCGAGCCGCTGGCCCTGGTGGTCGAGCGGCTGCTCGTGGAGCAGGTGGAGGCCAATGACACTCCGGTGGTGGCTGGGGCTCCGACGGGCAGCGGCTCCCGGGCCGAATCCGCCGTTGTTGCGCTGTTTCTGGAGGGTCGCTGGCAGACGGTGCCGCTGTGGGAGCGCCACCAGCTGGCAGCTGGAGCCCGGCTCAGCGGGCCGGCGCTGATCGTGGAGGCCACCGGCACCAACCTGCTGGCTGAGGGCTGGCAGGCAGATCTCCTGCCAGGTGGCGAGCTGCTCTTCAGCCACACCGCTGCTGCCGCTCCAGCCTCCACCCATCCGTCAGGACCGCAGAACGGCGTGGACCCGGTGTCGCTTGAGCTGTTCCACCACCGTTTCGCCGCCATCGCCGAGCAGATGGGGGTGCGGCTGCAGCAGAGCGCCCGTTCGGTGAACATTCGCGAGCGGCTCGATTTTTCCTGCGCCGTTTTTGATGGCGAGGGGGGCCTGGTCGCCAATGCGCCCCACATCCCCGTCCATCTGGGCTCGATGGGCGACAGCGTGGCCAGCCTGCTGGCCGCCATTCGCCGCGGTGAGCGTCTCCCCCTGGGTCCCGGTGATGTGGTGGTGTCGAACAACCCCTACAACGGCGGCACCCACCTTCCCGACCTCACCGCGATCACCCCGGTGTTCTGCGGGGGCGAACCCCTGTTCGTGGCCTGCCGTGGCCACCACGCCGATGTGGGCGGCCTCACCCCGGGTTCGATGCCCCCCTTCAGTCGCCAGCTCAGTGAGGAGGGCCTTCTGCTCGACAACATCCCGCTGCTGCGTGGTGGTGTTCTGCTTGAAGCCGAGTGGCGCCAGCGGCTGATGGCGGGGAACCAGCCGGTGCGCAACCCTGACCAGCTGCTTGCCGATCTGCGGGCCCAGGTGGCCGCCAACCAGCTGGGGGCCGAGCTCCTGCTGGCGCTTTCGGAACGGGAGGGAGGGGCAAGGGTACGGGCCTTCATGGCTCACGTCCAGGACAATGGTGCCGAGGCGGTGCGGCGCCTGATCGATCGGCTCGTTGGCGGCCGCTTCTGCTTGCCCCTCGATGGTGGTCTGGTGATCCAGCTGGAGGTGGAGATCGACCGGCAGCGGCGGCGGGCCCGGATTGATTTCAGTGGCACATCGCCCCAGGACGCCGGTAACCGCAACGCCCCCCTGGCGATCACCAAGGCGGTGGTGCTCTACGTGGTCCGTTGTCTGGTCGGCGAGGCGATCCCGCTCAATGCCGGTTGTTTCCGGCCGCTGGAGCTGGTTGTGCCCGAGGGCTGCCTGCTCCACCCCCGGCCACCGGCGGCGGTGGTGGCCGGGAATGTGGAAACATCCCAGGCGATCGCCAACGCCCTGTTCGGTGCGCTCGGCGTGCTGGCGGCGGCCCAGGGCACGATGAACAACCTCAGCTTCGGCAACGACAGCTGCCAGTACTACGAAACGATCTGCGGCGGAACCGGCGCCGGTATCCTGGCCGACGGCACGGGCTTTGGCGGGGCCGCGGCGGTCCAGAGCCACATGACCAACTCCCGGCTCACCGATCCGGAGATCCTCGAGCAGCGTTTTCCGGTGCGGCTGGAGTCCTTCGCGGTGCGCACCGGCAGTGGCGGGCAGGGCCGCTGGGCGGGTGGCGATGGCGTGGTGCGCCAGTTGTGCTTCCTTGAGCCGATGACGGTGGCGATCCTCTCCGGCTCCCGCCAGGTGGCGCCCTTCGGTCTGGCCGGCGGGGGGCCTGGAGCGGTGGGGCGCAACCGGCTGGTGCGGCAGGCCGGCGGGGAGCAGCAGCTGGGCGGTTCGGCCCAGCTGCTGGTGAACCCAGGCGATCGGCTCGTGATTGAAACTCCGGGAGGCGGCGGCTATGGCCAGGCCTGATCGCCCAACCACACGTCTGTTGGCCGGCCTGCTGCTCGGCCTGGCGCTGGCTCCAGCCGCCGGGGCCAACGTGCTGCAGGAGCAGGGTCAGCGGTTTGCACCGGTCTGGTCCGCTGGCGGCATGGTGGCCAGCCAGGAAGCCGAAGCCTCCCGGGTGGGCCGCGACGTGCTGCGCCAGGGTGGCAACGCCGTGGATGCGGCGGTGGCAGCTTCCTTTGCCCTGGCCGTCACCCTGCCCCAGGCCGGCAACCTCGGTGGAGGTGGTTTTCTGGTGTTGTGGCGGCCGGAGCCGCCCGGCACGGCGCAGCGGGCTTCCACCCCCCTGCTGCCAGGTGAGCGGCGGGTGGGCCGGGGCCGGGCCGTGACGATCAATTTCCGTGAGAGCGCCCCACTGGCTTCCCGGGCTGATCTGTTCCTGGATGCCGCCGGGGCGGTGGATCGAAGCAGGGCCACCCGCAGTCTGCTGAGCACGGCGGTGCCCGGCACGGTGGCGGGTCTGGTGCTGGCCCAGCGCCGCTATGGCCGGCTGCCCCTGGCGGTGGTGGTGGCCCCTTCGATCCGGCTGGCCGAGGACGGGGTGATCGTCAGTCGGGAGCTCGCCGACTCCCTGGGGGCGGCGGCGGCACTGCTCAAGGCCGACCCGGGCTCGAGCCGCCTGTTCTTCAAGCCTGATGGTGGGCTCTACCGGCCAGGCGAGCGGCTGCGTCAGCCCCAGCTGGCCACCACCCTGCGCCGGATCGCCCGGCAGGGGGAGGCTGGGTTCTACGCCGGGCCGGTGGCTGCGCAACTGCTGGAGCTGATGCGCCGCCGGGGCGGGCTGATCACCGCCGCCGATCTCAGTGGTTACCGGGCCAGGCCCCTGACGCCGCTGCTCGGCAGCTGGCGCGGCCATGCGGTGATCGCCATGCCGCCGCCCAGTTCCGGTGGCGTCACCTTGATTCAGCTTCTCAATGTGCTTGAGGGGTTCGACCTGGCGGCGATGGGGCTCAACAGCGCCGCCGCCATCCACGTGATGGTGGAGGCGATGAACCTGGCGTATCTCGATCGAAACAGCCAGCTCGGTGATCCCCGCTTCGTTGCCCTGCCGCTGGAGCGTCTGCTCAGCCCGGCCGACGCCATCGCCAAACGGCAACGCATCCAGCTGGGGCGCCACACCCCGGCGGCCCTGTTGGCGCCGCCGCCAGCAAGGGCGGCGGAGGGCGGCAACACCACCCACCTCTCGGTGATCGATCGCGAAGGGTCGATGGTGGCCACCACCACCACGCTCAACTTCGCCTACGGCAACGGGATCAGCGTGCCAGGCGCCGGCTTTCTGCTCAACAATGAAATGGACGACTTCTCGATCAGGCCCGGGGAGGCCAACGCCTTCGGGCTGGTCCAGGGGGAGGCCAACGCCATCGCGCCCGGCAAGCAGCCGCTCTCCTCGATGGCCCCCACCCTGGTGCTGAGCAGGGAGGGTGGTCCCTTGCTGGCCACCGGCAGTCCCGGCGGCAGTCGCATCATCACCACCGTGCTGCAGGTGCTGCTCAACCGGCTGGAGCACGGCCTCAACCTGGCCTCTGCCGTCGCCGCCAGCCGCGTCCACAGCCAGCTCTGGCCTGACCAGCTCAGCCACGAGGAGGGCCTGAGCCCCGATACCCTGCGGCTGCTGCAGGCCATGGGTCACAGGCTGCTGCGGGTGGCGGCGATGGGCTCAGCCCATTCGGTGGAGGCCCTGCCCGGGGGCGGCAGCCTCGGAGTGGCCGATTCCCGTCGCGGCGAGGCCCTGGCGATCGGGGAGTGAGGGTCTTGGCGCAGACTGGATCCGGCGGATTTGTGTGGATCGTTGTGGGTTTTGCCGTTGCCAGCTTCCAGCCCCTGCTTGCACTCACCCAGCAGGAGTGGATGTGGAGCGGCGGACTGATTGAGCTGGCTGTCCTGTCTGCCGCCTTGCTGGGTGCCGCCTGGCTGGTGGCGCGGCGGCGCGACTGAAGCCCCGCTCAGGCCGCGGCCGAAGCCGGGCTGCTGAGCAGATTGACAGCGGAGAGGGCAAGGCCCACGCCGAACAGGGTGCCGATCGCCCAGAGGCTGTCGCTGGGCCATTCGGCGATCAGCAGCCCGCCGAGGATCGCCGTGACGACACCATCGGTGATCACCAGGGCTCGGGCCGGCCCTTCACTGGCGGCGGCGGCGGCGAGCTCCATCACCCCCTCGAAGGCCAGCAGCACCCCCACGAACAAGGTGAGGCTCACTTCGCTGCCCAGGGGAAACAGCAGGATCCAGATCCCGCTCACCAGGTAGAGGAGCCCGGACAGGGCCCGGAAGGCGATGGTGCGGCCATCCCCTCCCCGGACCCGCAGCAGTTGGGCCACCCCGGTGGCCACCGCCACACCGCCAAGGCCAAGGGTGAGCAGGGTGGCCGAGACGAACGGCAAGGCAACCGAGAGACCGGCTGCCGCGAACAGAAGCCCTGCCGTGAGCCAGCGCATCGATCGGGAGGCAGGTGCCGTCACGGCCATCACCACAAAAAGTCAGCCTAGGTGGACCCACTCAAGGGGTTCAGGAGGTGCAGGTCGCGCCAGCCCAGGTGGCTTGGAGCGGATTCGATGACAAAGCCGCGGTCGAGCCAGGGACCCGCCCAAGCTTGAAGGGTGTTCATCCAGGCACCGGGTCATGCTGGAGCTGTTGCCTCAGCTCAACGATCGCAACCTGCCCTGGATGGACACGATCCATCCGATCGTGGTGCATTTTGTGATCGCGATGGCCCTGATCGCCTTTGTCTTCGATCTGATCGGCGTGCTGGCCCGAAAGCCTGCGTTGTATGAGGTTTCCTTCTGGAACCTGCTCTTTGCCACCGCCGCGATCTTCGTGGCGATCATCTTCGGCCAGGTGGAGGCGGGTCTGGCCAACCCCTACGGCGCCTCCCGCGACATCCTCAACCTGCACAGCACCCTCGGCTGGGCTCTCGCCGGAGTCCTTTCCCTGCTGACCGGCTGGCGCTACGTGATCCGCAGCCGCAATCCGCTTCAGTTGCCGCTTGTTTTCCTCGGGGCAGGGTCCCTGCTCAGCCTGCTGGTGGTCGTGCAGGTGATTCTGGGCAATCAGCTGATCTGGGTCTACGGCCTCCACACCGTCAAGGTGGTCGAAGCCATGCGGGCGGGGCTGGTGTGATGGCTCTGGCCTCCGCCATCCTCTCGATGCCCCTTCTCGAACTCGGGGCCAACGATCTGCCTTACCGGTTGCCGATCCATCCCAACCTGGTGCATCTGAGCATCGGCCTGTTCGTGATCGCGATCGCCTTCGATGTGGCTGGTGCCGTGTTCCCGCTTGAGAAAAGGCTGTTCCGTTTTCTGGCCCTGCCGGTCAGCCGCGCCGGTTTCCATGATGTGGGCTGGTACAACCTGGTGGCCTGCTGTCTGATCAGCTTTTTCACGGTGGCCGCCGGCTTTGTGGAAATGCAGCTGGCCGTGCCTCTGCCAGGGATCACCAGCAGCTTCGGCCTCAGCAGCACCGCCACCATGCTCTGGCACGGCGCCGGCGGAGTCGCCCTGCTGTTCGCGATCGTGGTGATGACCCTCTGGCGAGGTGTGCAGCGCTTTGCCTGGCGTCGGGAAATGGGCCGTCAGGTGCAGTGGACCTACCTGCTGGCCGGGGTGCTGTTGCTGGGGATGATGGCCTGGCACGGCACCCTCGGAGCCCAGCTGGCGGTTGAATTCGGCGTGCACGTCACGGCAGATCAGCTCCTGGCGGGTGGAGCTGATCTGCACGAGGCCCTGCCATGACCACCACCCCTTCCCGCCCCGGCCTGACTGCGTTGAGCGGTCTGGCGGTCTGGCTGGGTCTGCTGGTCTGGTTCAGCTTCTGGATGGGACGTCAGTCCTATCGCTGGCTGCCGGTTCAGGCCTCCAGCGCGGCTCCCCTCGTCGATGGCCTGTTCAGCTTTGAAACCGCTGTTGCCACCTTTGTTTTTTCCGGGGTGGTGTCCGTGATGGCCTGGGTGATCCTGTTCAACCGGGCGGCCAAGTACGACGTCAGCGATGCGGCGCCGATCGAAGGCAACCTTCGTCTGGAGATCATCTGGACGGTGATCCCCCTGGTGCTGGTGATGGCGATCGCCGCCTACACGATCGATGTGAACCGCCAGATCGGCCTGATCGGTCCGATGGAGCACGTGCACGGTGGCCCGGAGACTGCCGCTGCCGATGGGTCGTCGCCCGCCTTCGAGATCGAGGTGATCTCCCGCCAGTGGTCCTGGGAGTTCCGCTATCCAGCCGCCGGTGTGACCAGCACGGAACTGCATCTGCCGCTCGATCGTCGGGTCGGGCTGCAGCTTCGCAGTGAAGATGTGATTCATGGGTTCTATGTTCCGGCCTTCCGGCTCAAGCAGCAGGTGATTCCCGGTCGGGTGATTCCTTTTTTCATCACCCCAACCCGGCTGGGCCGCTACCGACTGCGCGACTCTGAATACAGCGGCACCTGGTTCGCCGCCAACCAGGTTGATGTGGTTGTCCAGAGCGAGGACGACTACCAGAGCTGGCTGCGCCGTGCCGCCAAACTCCCCCTGCAACCGGGTCTGAGTGACGCCTCCAGGGAGTACGCCCTCCAGCAGGGACGCAGCACCAGCAGCGGCTACGCCACCGTGGTCCCAGCCCCACCACCGATGGTCAATGTGCCCGGCTCCAACACCCTTCCCCACGACGGCTGATCACGCCATGACCTTCACGCCATGACCATCACACCTTTTGACCCCGGCATCGGTGAGCTTCCGAGCCCCCAGCCCCAGGCACCCAACGGCTGGAAGCGTTACTTCAGCTTCAATACGGATGCCAAGGTGATTGGCATTCAATACATCGCCACCGCCTTGATTTTTCTGCTGGTGGGTGGCCTGCTGGCGATGATCATGCGTGGTGAGTTGATCACCCCGGAGGCGGATCTGGTTGATCGCACCGTTTACAACGGCCTCTACACGATGCATGGCACGATCATGCTGTTCCTGTTTATGTTTCCGGTGCTCAATGGGCTTAATAACCTCTTGATTCCCTGCATGATCGGTGCCCCCGACATGGCGTTTCCGCGGCTGAACGCCGCGGCTTTCTGGCTGGTTCCGGTGTTCGGGGTGATCCTGATGGCCAGCTTCCTGGTGCCAGGCGGGCCGGCCGCTTCCGGCTGGTGGTCCTATCCGCCGGTGAGCCTTCAGAACCCGCTGGGCCACCTGATCAACGGTGAGGCCCTCTGGATCGTGGCGGTGGCTCTTTCAGGCGTGTCTTCGATCATGGGGGCTCTGAACTTCGTTACCACGATCCTGAGGATGCGGGCCCCCGGCATGACTCTGTTCCGCATGCCGATCTTCTGCTGGACAGCCCTGTCGGCCCAGGTGATTCAGTTGATCGGCCTGCCGGCTCTCACCGGTGGGGCGGTGATGCTGTTGTTTGATCTGGTGGTGGGGACTTCATTCTACCGGCCTGAGGGGGGCGGTGACCCGGTTCTTTATCAGCATTTCTTCTGGTTCTATTCACATCCGGCCGTCTATGTGATCATTCTGCCGGTGTTCGGTGTGTTTTCGGAACTGTTCCCCGTGTATGCCAGAAAGCCGCTGTTCGGTTACAAGTTTGTTGCAGCGGCTTCGCTGGTGATCGTTGGACTGAGCCTGGTGGTCTGGGTGCATCACATGTTCCCCAGTGGCGTGCCCCAGTGGATGCGTGATCTGTTCATGGTGACAACCATGCTGATTGCCGTGCCAACCGGCATCAAAGTGTTCGCCTGGCTGGCCACACTCTGGGGTGGGAAGATCAGGCTCAATACCCCGATGCTGTTTGCTCTCGGTGGGCTGTTCAACTTCGTGTTCGCAGGGGTCACCGGCATCATGCTGGCCACCGTACCGGTGGACATCCACGTCAACAACACTTATTTTGTGGTGGGACATTTCCACTACGTGATCTATGGGGCTGCCACCATGGGTGTGTATGCCGCGATCTACCACTGGTTTCCCAAGTTCACTGGCCGGATGTACTACGAGGGATTGGGAAAGCTTCATTTCCTCCTCACGTTCATCGGTACCAATCTCAACTTCTTTCCCATGCATCCTCTTGGCCTGATGGGAATGCCTCGGCGCGTGTCTTCCTACGACCCGGAATTCGCCTTCTGGAATGTGATCGCCAGCCTGGGTGCCTTCTTGCTCGGCGTCTCGATCATTCCTTTTCTGCTCAACCTGGTCAGCTCCCTGGTCCGGGGCGAGCGAGCGCCGGCCAATCCCTGGAATGCGATCGGCCTTGAGTGGTTGTTGCCTTCGCCGCCACCCACCGAGAATTTCGAAGATCATGTCCCCACCGTGATCAGCGGTCCCTATGGCTACGGCACCGGCCTGCCCCTGGTGGAAAACCAGGAGGCCTATGAACGCTCCCTGCAGCAGGTCTGACCAGTGATCGTCACCCCCGCCAGCCCAGAGCCAACCCCCGGCCTCCAGCCGTCCACCGGCCAGATCTCCAGCCACGGGAGCCACGGTGGCCATGCCAACCACACGTTGACCGGATTCATCATCTTTCTCTGCTCCGAGAGCGTCATTTTCCTGGCTTTCTTCACGGGGTACGCCGTGCTGAAGCTCTCCGCTCTCAAGTGGCTGCCGCCAGGTGTGGAGGGATTGGAATGGCGCACACCACTGGCTTACACAGCCGTGCTGGTTTCCAGCAGCGGCACGATCGCTGTTGCTGAATGGTGTCTGAAACGAGGCCGTTTATGGGGCTTTCGCGCCTTCTGGTTGCTCAGCATGGCGATGGGTTCGCTGTTTCTCTATGGCCAGGCGATCGAGTGGAGTGGGCTCGGCTTCGGCTTCACCTCCGGGACGTTTGGCGGCTGCTTCTATCTGCTCACCGGTTTCCATGGCCTCCATGTCGCCACGGGTGTGTTGTTGATGGGGCTGATGCTGATCCGCTCTTTCTTGCCTGGCAATTACGAGGGCGGGGAGCAGGGGGTCGTGGCAGCCTCACTGTTCTGGCATTTCGTTGATGTGATCTGGGTGCTTCTCTTCTTGCTTCTTTATATCTGGCCAGCATGATCATCGATGATGACCACTACGACGTGATCGTGATCGGCAGCGGCGCTGCCGGTGGCACCGTGGCCGCGGCGCTGGCGGCTATGGGACGCTCGGTGTTGATTCTGGAGCGGGGAGGCAGCCTTCCCCAGGAGGATCAGAACGTCGCTGACATCGACCTGTTCCGCAAGGATCGCTATCACCCCGCCGAGCAGTGGTTCGGCACCGATGGCGATCCGTTCAACCCCCAGGCGATCTACGCCCTCGGTGGCAACACCAAGATCTGGGGCGCTGTTCTGGAGCGGATGCGGGCTGCGGAATTCGACGGTCTGGCCATGCAGACCGGCCGGGCGCCGGCCTGGGGTCTCGATTACGCCGATTTCGCCCCCTGGTATGACCGGGCCGAGGCGCTTTACCGGGTGCACGGCGCAGCCGGCATCGATCCAACCGAGCCGGAGCGAACGGGGGCCTACCCCCACCAGCCCCGGCCGATCGAGCCATTCCTGGAGCCGCTGCGCTCCGGCTTGGAGCGCCAGGGCTGTCGCCCCTACGATCTGCCGCTCACCTGGTCGGAGGACCTGGCCGATCCCACCGGCGATGCCGAGTTGTTCGGCGTCATACCCGCCCTGGGGCAGAGCGCCACCCGCCTGCGCACCCAGGCCAGGGTCCGGCGCCTGCATGTCAATCCCAGTGGCACCGAGGTCCGGGGGGTCGAAGCTGAAATCAAGGGTCAGCGCTGGTTGTTTCGTGCTGATCAGGTGGTTCTCGCCGCCGGCGCGATCAACACCCCCGCCATCCTGCTGGCCTCAGCCAGCGATCCCCACCCGGATGGGCTGGCTAACGGCTCCGGGCTGGTGGGGCGTCATCTGATGAAACTGCAGCTCAGCGCGATTCTGCAGAGAGCCAGCGAGCCCAACTCCGGCCGGTATCCCCGCAGCCTCGGCATCAACGACTACTACTGGGGCGACAAGAATGTCAGCTTTCCTCTCGGCCACATCGAAAGTGGCGGTGGTGTGCTGCAGGATCCCCTCTTCGCCGAGTCACCGCCGGTGCTGTCCCTGGTCAGCCGGCTGCTTCCGAAGGCTGGCCTGGAGCGGTTGGCGGCCCGCTCGGTGTGCTGGTGGGCCACCAGCGCCGTGCTGCCCGACCCCGATAACCGCATCACCCTGCGCAACGATCGGATCAGGATCCATTACCTGCCCAACAACCTCGAAGCCCACGACCGGCTTGTTTATCGCTGGCTCGACACCCTCCAGGCCGTGGAGGCCGACCCCCTCGTGACCGTGGTCAACCGGTCCTGGATTCACCCCCGGGGCGAGGCCCCCCTGGCGGTGATGGGCTACGCCTGCGGAACCTGCCGCATGGGCAGCGACCCATCGAGCTCGGTGGTGGATCTGCAGGGTCGCTGCCATGGCATCGGCAACCTCACCATTGCCGATGCCAGCGTTTTCCCCAGCTGCCCCGGCCTCTCGCCAGGTCTGACGATCATCGCCAACGCCCTGCGGCTTGCCGAACATCTGGCCTGATCAGCCGCCCTTAGTCTGGATCACACCTGGGATCGGGAAAGGAGAAGGTCGATGGGCGAGCTCAGAGAACGCAATCAGCCCAGGAGCACCGGCCTGTTGGCCAGCGCCATCGGCGGTGCCCTGGTCGGTGCAGCCGGTCTGGGCTGGTGGTTGCTCTCGGAGGCGGAGCGGCGGCGCCAGGCCCTGCGTCAGCGCCGCAGCCTCAGCCTTTCACGGCTGCAGGAGGGCTCACGCGATGGGGAACTCGGTGAACACCGCCCCCTGCTGGACAGTGAATTGCAGCACAAGGTCAAGGAGCTGAACCGGGCCATCGAGGATGTGCGCCGCCAGCTGGAGTGCCTCAGCCCCGAAGACTGAGGCGAGGCCCGCTCCGGCCGGATCGTTAACTTGCTTGAGCTGCTCCCCTTGCCCATGCTCCGCTCTGCCGCCATCACCGCAGGCATCCAGCGGTCCCCCAATCGCGCCATGCTGCGGGCCGTCGGTTTTGGCGACGCTGACTTCGACAAGCCGATCATCGGCATCGCCAATGGCTACAGCACGATCACTCCCTGCAACCTGGGGCTGAACGACCTCACCGAGCGGGCCGTGGCAGCGGCCCAGTCGGCGGGGGCGATGCCGCAGACCTTCGGCACCATCACCGTCAGCGACGGCATCTCGATGGGCACCGAGGGCATGAAATATTCGCTGGTGAGCCGGGAGGTGATCGCCGATTCGATCGAAACCGCCTGCAACGCCCAGAGCATGGACGGCCTGCTGGCGATCGGCGGCTGCGACAAGAACATGCCCGGCGCCATGCTCGCCATGGCCCGCATGAACATCCCGGCGATCTTTGTGTACGGCGGCACGATCAAGCCCGGTCGGCTCGGCCCCTGCGATCTCACCGTGGTGAGTGCCTTCGAGGCGGTGGGTCAGTTCTCCGGTGGCCGCATCGACGCAGCCGAACTGCTGGCGATCGAGAAGAACGCCTGCCCCGGTGCCGGCAGCTGTGGCGGCATGTTCACCGCCAACACGATGAGCTCGGCCTTTGAAGCGATGGGCCTGAGCCTGCCGGGCAGCTCCACCATGGCGGCGGAAGATCCGGAGAAGGCCGAAAGCGCTGCCCGCTCTGCCGAGGTGCTGGTGCGGGCGATTGCGGCGAACATCTGCCCCCGCGATCTGATCACCCGCGAGGCGATCGAGAATGCGATCAGCGTGATCATGGCCGTCGGCGGCTCCACCAATTCGGTGCTGCACCTGCTGGCGATCGCCCGCACCGCCGAGGTGCCGCTCACCATCGACGACTTCGAAACCATCCGCCAGCGGGTGCCGGTGATCTGCGATCTCAAGCCCAGCGGCCGCTACGTGACCGTGGATCTGCACAATGCCGGCGGCATTCCCCAGGTGATGAAGCTGCTGCTCGATGCCGGCCTGCTGCACGGCGATTGCGGCACGATCGAGGGGCGCACCCTGCGCGAGGTGCTCGCCGATGTGCCAAGCGAGCCCCCGGCCGATCAGGACGTGATCCGGCCCCTGTCCAATCCGCTCTATGCCAAGGGGCACCTGGCCATCCTCAAGGGCAATCTGGCGGAAGAGGGGGCGGTGGCCAAGATCAGCGGCGTGAAGACCCCCGTGATCACCGGCCCAGCCCGCGTGTTCGAGAGTGAGGAAAGTGCCCTGGAGGCGATCCTGGCTGGATCGGTGGGCGCCGGTGATGTGGTGGTGGTGCGTTACGAGGGCCCCGTGGGTGGCCCCGGAATGCGCGAGATGCTCTCCCCCACCGCCGCGATCGTGGGCCAGGGGCTGGGGGAATCAGTGGCGCTGATCACCGATGGGCGCTTCAGCGGCGGCTCCTACGGCCTGGTGGTGGGCCATGTGGCCCCTGAGGCCGCCGTGGGCGGCACCATCGCCCTGGTGGAAGAGGGCGACAGCATCACCGTGGATGCCCACCAACTGCTGATTCAGCTCAATGTGGATCCGGCTGAACTGCAGCGCCGCCGGGCTGCCTGGGTGAAACCCCAGCCCCGCTACCGCACCGGCGTGCTGGGCAAGTACGCCCGCCTGGTGAGCAGCAGCAGCCTGGGGGCGGTCACCGATCAGGGCTGAGCAAGGCCCGCAGGCGCCGGGCCAGGGCCTCCAGGGGTGCCCCTTGGCTCGGGCGTTCGGTGCGCAGCCCGGTCTCCGCGTCCATCCAGACGGGATGCTGGCCATGCCAGAGCATCGGCAATGCCGGTTGCTCCGGCCAGCTGAGCATCAGGTGAAGCTCGTCGCCGCTGCGGTAAAGCTCCAGCTCGATGTCCAGCTCCGGCAGTCGTTCACCATCGGCGCGGCGCGGTTGGATTCGCAGGCACTGGTCCACGGGATCCTCGAGCGGTGGGCCGGGCTCGCTGCCCAGCTTGGCAGGCAGCGCCTCCCCGACCATCTCACCTACCACCGCATGGCGGTGGGGCTTGAGGCAGAGATCGGCGGCGGCGGCGATTCGCCGGCTCAGCTCTTCCGGCACCGTCACGGCAGGGCCCGCACTGCCAGCAGGGAGAACTGCAAGGGCCCGGCCCGGAAGCCGGCATTGAGCTGACCATCGTCCCCAAACTTCGAATGCAGGATCTGCAACCGGGTGACCCGGCAGGCATCGAAGCGCAGTGGCAGATTGAGGGGGCGGGCCCGCACCGAGGCCCGCAACTGATCGAAGCCGATCTCAACCAGCTGGGCTGGCTGATCCGGGGAGAGGACGGAGGTGTCGAACTCCGCCACCCAGCGCAGGCCGCCTGGAATCAGTTCGGTCAGTCCGGCCAACCCGTCGGCGCAGGCCACGGCGAGCTTGTAGCGCCGGCCATCGCCGCGCACTTCAAGCTGCAGGGACCGGTAGGCGCCCAGGTCGAGGGGGGGAGAGAACAGCGGAGACCTGCAGCTGACAAATCCACCACCCTGCTCGACCACTTCGGCCTCCAGGACCAGACCCTCCGGACCGACACGGCAGGCACCGCTGCTGCTCCCACCCATGATCGTGTCGTTGAGCGCCAGCCAGCCACTGAAGCCATCTCCGCTCACCAGCAGCATCGGCGACCTCATCAAGGCGATTGCGATTCGATCACCCAGCCTGCCGCAGCAGCTGGATCGGCCAGGATCAGCACGGGTGTGCGTGGGCGCACCAATCGGGCCGGGGTGCGGCTGGCGGGCTCGTTGGGATCGACCAGCCGTTGCAGGGCCTGCTGTTTCCCCTCCCCGCTCACCAGAAAGATCACCCGCCGCGCCGCACTGAGCACCGGCGCCGTGAGGGTGACGCGCGGCAGCCCTTTGCCTTCGCTCACGGTGACGCTGCGATCGGTGACGCCGGTGGCGGCGGTGCCGGGAAAGAGAGAGGCGGTGTGTCCATCGTCGCCCAGGCCGAGCAGAACCAGATCAAACACCGGTGGGTCGCCGGGGCAAAGCCGGCCCAACAGCTCGGCGTAGGCGAGAGCGGACTCGCCTGGACTGGCTTGATCCGTGGGGACCGGATGGAAACAGGCCATCGAGCCAGGACCTGCCGCCAGCAGGGATCGCCGCAGCATCAGAGCATTGCTCGAGGGATCATCAGCCGGAACGAAGCGCTCATCACCGAGCAGAACATCGACCCGCTCCCAGGGCAGGTGCTGCTCACCCAGCAGCCGGTAGGCGACTTCCGGGGTGGTGCCGCCGGCCAGGGCGATCTGGGCACGATTCCGCTCCGCCAGGGCCAGGTCGATCGTGGTGGCGATCGTTTCAGCCGCCAGGCGAGCCAGGGCCTGGCGATCAGCAGCTTTTTCGAGCCGGTAGGTGACGGGGGCAGACCCGCTCATCCGAGCCACTCGGTGTGGAAGGCACCGTCGCGGTCCACGCGCCCGTAGGTGTGGGCGCCGAAGCAGTCACGCATGGCCTGCAGGAGGTTCTGGGGCAGGCGGGCGGTGCGGTAGCTGTCGATGTAATCGAGGGTGCTGCTCAGGCACGGCACGGGAATGCCGGCCAAGGCGGCATCCGCCACCACCTGGCGCAGGCCGGGAAGACGTCGGTTGATCTGCTCGGCGAACCAGGGGTCCACCATCAGGTTCGCCAGACCCGGGTTGGCGTCGTAGGCGTCCTGGATGCGCTGCAGCAGGCGGGCGCGGATGATGCATCCCCCCTTCCAGATCTGGGCGATCGAGGAGAGCTGCAGCTTGTAGTCGTGCAGCTTGGAGGCTTCCACCAGCAGGGCCATGCCCTGGGCGTAGCTGGCAATGCAGGCAAGAATCACCGCATCGCGCAGTGGCGGCAGGCCATCGGCCGCCGCGCCCAGGTCGACGGGGTGGGGCGCCGGGCCCGGCAGCACCGCTTCGGCGGCCACCCGTTCCGTTTTCATCGAGCTCATCACCCGGCCATTGAGCGAGGCGTAGATGGTGGGCACGGGCACCCCCATCTCCAGAGCACTGATCACGGTCCAGAGGCCGGTGCCTTTCTGGCCGGCCACATCGAGGATTTTCTCGACCAGGTCGCCGCCATCCTCGGGATCGCGGGTGCGCAGGCACACCTCGGTGATCTCGACCAGATAGGAGGAAAGCTCTTCGAGCTGGTTCCAGCCGTCGAACACATCGGCCATGGCGATGCCTTCGAGGCCAGCGCCCCGCTTCATCAGGTCGTAGGCCTCCACCAGGATCTGCTCGATCCCGTATTCGATGCCGTTGTGCACCGTTTTCACGAAATGGCCGGCGCCACCGGGGCCGATGTAGGTGACGCAGGGGCCGTCCTCCACCTGGGCGGCCATCTTGGTCACCAGGCTCTCAATCGCGTCGTAGGCCGCCTTGGTGCCGCCCGGCATCATGCTCGGCCCCTCCAGGGCCCCTTTGGCGCCGCCGGAGACGCCCATGCCGATGTAGCCGAAGCTCTTGCTCTCCAGCTCCTTCACCCGCCGCTCGGTGTCGGTGTAGAGGGAGTTGCCACCGTCGATCAGCAGATCGTCCTCCTCCAGGAAGGGTGAGATCGCGGCGATGGTGTCGTCGATCGGCTGGCCCGCCTTGATCATCATCAGGATGCGGCGGGGGCGCTCCAGGCTGGCGACGAACTCCTCAAGGGTATGGGCGCCGATGATCTGGAGGCCGGCGCCGCGACCGTTGAGGAACTCTTCCGTCTTGGCCCAGGTGCGGTTGTAGACGACGCTGGAGAAGCCGTTGCGCTCGGCGTTGAGGACAAGGTTCTCGCCCATCACGCCCAGGCCGATCAGGCCGAAGTGCGCTTTGCTCATGTCAGGAGGGCTTGCAAACCTTTCGGTGCCAGTGTGCCCGTGGGCCAGGCCCGACGCCGTCGCGGGCGTGGCTGTGTCAGCAACCGCTCAGATCACCGTGCCATCGGCCACCGTGGCGTTCTTCTCCACCACCACGATGCCGTTGCGGATGTAGAAGCCCAGCTCGGGGCGGTCGGCTTCTTCGATGTGATCCTTGTTCACGATCGTGACGTTGCGGCCGATCCGCACGTTCTTGTCAAGGATGGCGCGCCGCACGGTGGTGCCATGGCCCACCCCCAGCGGGATGCCGCCCCGCTCCCGCAGAACGGCGCGCTCCTCGGCGGATTCGTAATAATCGGCGCCCATCACCAGGGTGTCCTGCAGCACCACTTCCCCCTCGATCCTGGAGCGCACACCGAGCACGCAATGGTGGATGCTGCAGGCCTGCAGAAGGGATCCTTCCCCGATGATCGACTGGGTGACCTGGGTGTCGAGCAGTTTGCTGGGGGGCAGGTAACGAGGCCGTGTGTAGATCGGGAACTTCTCGTCATAGAAGGAGAAGGCAGGCCTAGGTTGATCGGTGAGGGCCAGGTTGGCTTCGTAGAAGGCCCCGATCGTGCCGATGTCCTCCCAGTAGTCATCGAAGAGGAAACTCTGCAGGTTGTCGCCGCGGCCCAGGGCCAGAGGGATGATCTCCTTGCCGAAATCGGTGGCGCCTGGGTTGCTGCTCAGCAGGTCGAAGAGGGTGTGGCGGCTGAACACATAGATCCCCATCGAGGCGAGATAGGGACGACGGGCCGCCTCCGCTTCCGCCAGACCGAGTTTGGCCGTATTCATCTTCATGGCCGCCAGCGCCGCGCCCTTCGGTTTTTCGCTGAATTCCCGGATCCGTCCATCGTCGTCGGCGCGCATCAGACCGAAGCCTTCGGCCTGCGCTTCATCCACTGGCAGCGCACCGACGCTGAGGTCTGCACCGGTTTCGATGTGGTGCTTCACGAAACGGCTGTAGTCCATCCGGTAGAGCTGGTCACCGGAGAGGATCAGGTAGTGGTCCACGTCCCATTCCTGGAACAGCCACTGGTATTTGCGCACCGCATCGGCGGTGCCTTCAAACCAGCTGGGGCTGTCCGGGGTCTGCTGGGCAGCGAGCACCTCCACGAAGCCCTGGCCGAAACCTGCCGAGAGGTTGTAGGTCTGGGTGAGGTGTCGGTTCAGGGAAGCGCTGTTGAACTGGGTCAACACGTAGATCTTGTTGATCCCCGAATTGATGCAGTTGCTGATCGGAATATCGATCAGACGGTACTTTCCGGCCAGGGGAACGGCTGGCTTGGCCCGCATCTTGGTGAGGGGATAGAGGCGGGTGCCCGCTCCTCCGCCGAGGATGATCGCCAGAACCCGCTTCATGACTCACTCTTCACAGGTCTGTTTCCAGCACCAGAGCACCGTACCGGAGCGTTTGACCGGGCAAGGCGGCTGCCTGTGGACCGCACCAAACTGTGGCAATGGCCACCATCCCCTGGCCTGATCAAGCGTCGGGGCTGCCGCCGTCAAGCTCGAAGAGCTCATGCAGCACCTGCATGGCCAGATGTCGCTGCTGTCTGGGCTGGGGAGCCCGCAGATGGGTGACAGGGCTGTGCAACACCTTGTTGATGATCCCTTTGCTGAGTGCTTCGACGACTTTCCGCTCCCGGGCGGACAGATCGGGCCCCATGCGGCTGAGGGCTTTCTGCAGCTCCTGTTCCCGGATCGTCTCAAGGGTCTGGCGCAACCGGTTCAAGGTGGGCACCGCCTCCAGACCATCCCACCATTCCAGGAACTGGCGGGTTTCGTCCTGCAGCAGACCTTCGGCCTCGATGGCAACCTCGCGCCTGGCCTCCTGGTTGCGGGTCACCACTTCCTGGAGATCGTCCACGTCGTAGGCATCCACGCCAGCGAGATCGCTGACACCCGAGCGGATGTTGCGGGGAACACCGATGTCGATCAGCATCAGTGCCGAGCGCCGGTTGAGCCCCCCAAGCCGGGTTGCGTCGATGATTGGCTGCTCCGCAGCGGTGCTGGTGAACACCAGTGAGCAGGTGCTGAGGCAGTGGTCGAGGTCGGAAAGGGGTCTGCACTGCACCGGCAGCTCGGGGAAATCGGCAGCAAGGGCCTCGGCCCGCTCCACGGTGCGGTTGAGCAGCACGAGGGCGCGACATCCCTTGGCCTGCAGATGCTGCAGCAGCAGCCGCGCCATCCGGCCTGCCCCCACCACGGCCACCTGCTCCTGATCGAGCGGCACCAGCTCATCGAGGCCGCGGGCCTGGCCCAGCTTCAGCTGGGCAAGCTCGACGGCCGCCGAGCTGATCGACACCGCGCCGGTGCCCAGGTTGGTTTCGGTGCGCACCCGCTTGCCGGTGCTCACCGCCTGGTTGAGCAGCCGGTTGAGGATCGGCCCGATCGAGCCATGCTCCTGTCCCAGCCTCACCATCTTTTTCACCTGGGAGAGGATCTGGCCCTCGCCCAGCACGAGGCTGTCAAGGCCGGCGGCGACGCGCAGCAAGTGAACCACCGCCTCTTCGTGGTGGTAAGTGAACAGATGGGGAGTGAGATCGCCGAACTCCAGCCCTGAGTGCCGACTCAGAAAGGAGCCCACCGCCGTGATTCCCTGCTCCTGGCTACGCAGCAGGGTGTAGATCTCCAGCCGGTTGCAGGTGCTGAGGATGGAAGCCTCCAGCACCTGGGAATCGCCGCGCAGGGTCTGGAGGGATTCCTCCATCGTTTGCTCGGGGATGCTGAGCCGCTCGCGGATCTCGACCGGGGCCGTGCGATGGCTGAGGCCGACGACGGCGATGTGCATGGGGAGGGGTTCAGCGCAGGGCGACGCTCTGGGCGCCGTCCTTGATGTGGATCGTGTCGGTGAAGCGGGCGCTTTGATCGAGGGAACTGATGATCAGGCTGCTGGTGCGGGTGCAGTCGTGCTCGAAGACGACCCCCTTGAACAGCAGTCCGGGGGTGATGCCGCTGCCTGCGAACACCACATTCTCCCCGGAGGCCAGTTCCTCGGCTTCATAAACCTTATCGATGTCGGTGATGCCCATCGAGTGGAGCCTTTCCACGTTGCCCTCCTTGGTGTAATCGGCCCACTCGGTTGTCTGGGCAATGGCCGGGTCGTAGACCAGCTGGCCCTGGAAGTGGGCGCCCAGGCAGCGCAGGGCTGCGGCGGAGATCACCCCTTCAGGGGCGGCGCCGATGCCCATCAGGCAGTGGGTGCCGGTGCCGGCGAAGCCGCAGGCGATCGCCGCCTGAACGTCACCGTCGCTGATCGGCTTGACCCGGGCACCGGTGGCACGGATCTCGGCGATCAGCTCCTTGTGGCGGGCCCGATCCATCACCACGATCACCAGCTCGCTGGCAGGCAGGCCGAGGCACTCGCTCAGAATGGCGATGTTCTCGGTGGCGCTCTTGCGGATGTCCACCTTGCCCTTGGCGGCCGGGGGAGCCGCCAGCTTCTTCATGTAGAAGTCGGGAGCATTGAACAGCCCGCCGCGATCGGAGGCGGCCAGCACGGCCATCGAGCCATCCTGAGCGTTGGCGCAGAGGTTGGTTCCCTCGCAGGGATCCACGGCGAAGTCAACGCCGGGGCCGGTGCCGCTGCCCACTTCCTCGCCGATGTACAGCATGGGGGCTTCGTCCCGTTCCCCCTCGCCGATCACGATCCGGCCCTGCATGACGATGGAGCCCATGCGCTTCCGCATCGCCTCCACGGCAGCCGCATCGGCCTCATCCTTCTTCCCCAGCCCGGTGAGATGGGCAGAGGCAATGGCGGCCTGCTCGACGACTTCGAGCAGTTCCTGAATGAGGGTGCGATCCACGGGGGTCTGGCAGAGAGGGAGAAAACGTCAACTGAAAGGCCGGCAGTTCAGCTGCAGCAAGGCCTTTCAGCCATTAGACGATCGATACTGTATCAGCGACGATCAGGGCTCACCGGCCGGGCCTGTCCGGCCTGTTCCAGGCTTCCAGCCGATTCCTACAATCACGGTGCTCCTTATGCCCCAGTGGCCCCAGCCATGAGCACGAAGCCTCTGGTGATCGCTCCGTCGATCCTTTCCGCTGATTTCGCCCGCCTCGGCGATGAGGTCAGGGCCGTCGACGAAGCAGGTGCCGACTGGATCCATGTCGACGTCATGGACGGCCGCTTCGTGCCCAACATCACGATCGGCCCGCTGATCGTCGAGGCCCTCCGTCCGGTGACTACCAAGCCGCTTGACGTTCATCTGATGATCGTGGAGCCGGAGAACTATGTGGCGGATTTCGCCAAGGCCGGAGCCGACCACATCTACGTGCAGGTGGAAGCCTGCCCGCACCTTCATCGCAATCTTGGTCAGATCAAGGACCTGGGCAAGAAAGCCGGTGCGGTGCTCAACCCCGGCACCTCGCTCGACACCCTGGAGTACTGCCTGGAGCTCTGTGACCTGGTTCTGATCATGAGCGTCAACCCTGGCTTCGGCGGGCAGAGCTTCATCCCTTCGGCGGTCGAAAAGGTGCGGCGTCTGCGGCGGATGTGTGATGAACGGGGTCTCGATCCCTGGATCGAGGTGGACGGTGGCCTCAAGGCCAATAATGCCTGGCAGGTGATCGAGGTGGGAGCCAACGCGATTGTTTCGGGTTCAGGGGTGTTCAATCAGCCCGATTACCGCGAGGCGATCAGCGGCATTCGCCACAGCCGCCGCCCCGAAACAGTCCTGGTCTGAAGGGACGACCGGCGCGGCTATTGCTTCCGGGTTGCCCCTGGCCCGTAGCGTCTGGGCAAAGGACGGCTGATCGGTCCGAACCGACTGAACTCCAGCTCAATTGCCGGTTTGCCGGAGCGGTGGACCGTGACGACCCCAAGCGGTTGCAGGTTCCCCAGCCAGGGGAGCCAGGCGGGACGAGCCAGTGGTTTTCCGGGCTCCAGGATGCCGAACAGCACCCCACTGGATCCGACATAGCCATCGGCGCGTTGCCACCAGGCGAACCCCCTGGAGTCCTTGTTGAAGGTGGTGTACTCGGCCTTCAGCTCAGGGCCCAGGGCCAGGGCCAGAAATCCAGGCAGCTCGTAGCGGTTGCCGGCGATCAGCTCGGCTTCCTGCAGCGCCTTCCAGATTGCCGGATGGCGCTGCAGATCCCTGCGCAGGCTGTCGGCAGGCATCAGCTCGCTGGAGGTATCGAGGCCCGGGGGTAGCAGGCCATCGAACATTCCCCAGCGCACCTGCAGGGCCAGAACCAGCAGCAACGGTGGCAGGAACACGGCTGTGCCCCAGGCCCCCAGTCTGATCCCCCTGCGGCACCAGCGCCGGTGTGGGCCAGCCAGCCAATCGCCAGCCAGCGGCAGCAGCAGCCACCAGGCCGGCACCAGCCAGCTGGCCAGCACATGCAGTCTTCCGGCCAGGAGCAGGAAAGCAATCAGCTGCGGCAGCACCAGCCAGCGCAGAAGCTGTCGGTGTGGTGCCGCCCCATCAAGGCCCGGCCGGGGCAGCAGTGCCACCAGCAGCACGGCGCCGATCGTCGGGAAGAGCAGCGCCAGCTGGGAGAGCAGGAACAGGGGTGGGGCTTCGAAGGCGTAGGCAGCGCCTGCACCGATCCTGCCGCCCTGGAACAGGAAGGATGCCCAGCCATTGCTCAGGTTCCAGAGCCATAACGGAGCGGAGACCAGCAGCCAGACCAGCAGTGCAACGGCGGGCCAGGGGCTTGCGTACCGCCGGCGGCGCTCCCTGCTGGCCAGGGTCCAGGCCAGCAGGGAGAGCAGCAGCAGCAAGGCGTGGTACTTACCAAGGGTGATCAAGCCGAGCAGGGCACCCAGTCCGATCGCCTGCCTGGCCGTGCCGGGCACGACCTGGGGGTGTCTTGACAGCCAGCAGAGCAGGGCCGCCATGGCCAGTAGCAGGGGGCTGTCCGGCAACAGCAGCACGCCACCGCAGAGGAACAGCAGGGGGCAGATACTGCCGATCACGGCGCTGAGCAGCCCGGCATTCCGGCCAAACCAGCGACCGGTCGCATCAGCCAGCAGGGCGAGGGCGAGGGTGTAGCTCAGCAGCGACGGGATGCGCAGGGCCAGAATCGAGCCGCCAAGCCGATGGCCGAGCCAGGCCCACAGTCCCACGGCTGCGGGATGATCGAAGTAGCTCAGGGCTGGATGAAGGCCGTAGAAGAGGTAGTAGGCCTCGTCGTACCCCGGCGGCAGGATGGCAATCAGGGCAAAGCGAAGCAGCAGCCCTGCCAGCAGCACAAGCGGCAGCAGCCATCTGGGCTGCAGAACACGTCCAGGCCCTGAGGCCTGTGGCTCAGTCACCGAGGAACCAGCCGTAGCTGTGCAGACCGATGCCGAGCAGGTTCACGCCGATGTAGCAAACCAGGATCACCACCAGTCCCGCCACCGCCACCAGGGCCGGCCTGCGGCCCTGCCAGCCTCGGCTGAGCCGGGTGTGCAGATAGGCGGCATAGACAAGCCAGCAGATCAGGGCCCAGGTTTCCTTCGGATCCCAGCTCCACCAGCTGCCCCAGGCCTCGTTCGCCCAGACGGCCCCACTGACCAGACCAACGGAGAGCAACAGGAAGCCGACAGTGATCGTTCGGTAGCTGAGGCTGTCGAGCTGCTCGTTGATCCCGATCGAGACACTGCTGAGCTGCAGTTCGCCGGAGGGGGTGGCCAGCTTGGCCTGGCGGTACCCACCGCTTCCGATTGAACTGCTGCGCAGTTGAAGGGTCTGCTGACGCTCGGTGAACAGCACCGCCAGGGAAAGCAACGAGCCCACCAGCAGCGCCGCATAACTCACCATGATCACGCTCACGTGCATGACCAGCCAGCTCGATCGCAGGGCCGGCACCAGCGGAGCGGCTTCCTGGAGGCGATCCGGCAGGGCGAAGCTGGCAAAGGCAACGCAGCCCAGGGCAATCGGCGTGGTGGCGGCCGGAACCAGGGGTGAGGGCCAGGAGCGCTCCACCAGCAACTGGGTGAGGCTGCAGGCCCAGGCCAGAAAGCAGAGCGATTCGTAGAGGTTGCTGATCGGGAAATGGCCCGATTCCCACCAGCGCAGGGTCAGCTGGGCCGTCAAACTCAGATTCGCCGCCGCGACCAGAACACGCACGAGGGTGCTGGGGGTGGCAGAGCTGACGCTCCAGAACGCCAGCGGCAGGGCGAGCAACAACAGACCGAAGGCCAGCAGGCCAAGGGCGAGAACCGGATCGGTCACGGCAGCCAGCACGGGAAGGGGGAACAACGGCTCTTGCCAGTCTGCCTGGACATCCAACCTCAGCGACTGGCCTGGCGCAGCAGCAGCAGTCCGGTGGCCAGCCCGACCAGGACCGGAGCCCAGGCGGCCAGGAAGGGTGAAAGGGTGCCCTTCACCCCCAGCGAACTGAAGATGAATGACATCAGGTAGTAGGAAAAGATCAGCAGCACACTGATCCCGAACCCCTGGCTGCGGCTGGTGCGGGCATCGGGGCGAACCCCGAGGCTGCTGCCGATCAGGCCGAACACCAGGCAGATGGAAGGAAATGCGAATTTCTCCTGAATCCTCACCCGCATGCGGCGGGCTTCCTTCCGGTCACCTGCTTCCCTGAGCAGCTTCTCGGCGCTGATCGCCTCGGACACCGACATGGCGGCGGCATCCTTGGGCAGGGCAGCCAGCTGCAGGGGTCCCTGGTCGAGCGGGTAGAGGTAGCGGCTGAAACGCGCCGAGGTGGTGGTGGCGTCCCTGTTGTCGATCAGCACCACCTTGCCGTCCCGGAATTCCCACATCCCCTCGGCAGGGCTCCAGATGGCCCGATCAGCGCTGAGGATCTGGGTTCGCCCGTCACGGGTGAAATCCAGCACCGTGACATCGATCATTTCTCCGTCCCTGAACTGTCCGGCGTAGAAGAGCTGGGAGAGATAGCGCTCACTTCCGGATTCCGCATCCTTGTTTTCCCGGCGGCTGAAGCGGGAATAGATGATGTTGCTGCCCTTCTCGGCGGCCACCGCCTTGCCGAGGGCCTGGTTGAGCACATCGCTGGCCTGCAGGTTGGCATTGGGCACGATCAGGTCGTTGAACAGGAAGGTGACCAGGCTCATCAGCACCGCCACCAGGAGGGCTGGAACGACCATTCGCCAGGTCTTCACCCCGAGGCTGCGCAGGGCTGTGAGCTCGCAGTTGCTGGAAAGCCCGCTGTAGGCCAGCAGGGTGGCCATCAAGGTGGCCATCGGAAACGACAACACCAGAAAGCCCGGCAAGCGCAGACCCAGCACCTGCAGGGCCACCCCGATCGGCAGCCCCGATTCGGTCACCCGGCGCACCAGTTCGAACACCACCCCCACCGAGAGGGATACGGCGGTGAAGGCGGCGATACCGAACAGGAGCGGGGGGACCAGCTCCGCGACCAGCCAGCGGTCCAGCAGGGGAAGTGGCCTGAGCACAGGCAGGTCTTGCCAGCCCTGGCTGGGTCGGCTCAAAGGCGGGTTGGCTCCCTGCACCTGATTCACAACTGAAAGGCCTCCCCGAGGTAATGCCGTCGAACCAGCGGATCCGCCGCGACCACCTCGGAGCGGCCGGCGGCCAGGATGCTGCCTTCGGTGAGGATGTAGGCCCGATCGGTGATGGCCAGGGTTTCCCGCACGTTGTGGTCCGTGATCAGCAAGCCCATCGACCGCTCCCTCAGGGTGCCGATCAGGGCCTGCAGATCGGCCACAGCCAGCGGGTCGACGCCGGCGAACGGTTCATCGAGCAGGAGATAGCGGGGTCCCCTGGGACCCACCGCCAGAGCCCGGGCCACCTCACAGCGCCGTCGCTCCCCCCCTGAGAGTTGAAAACCGAGACGGTGCTGGAAGCGGCTCAGGTGGAAGTCCTCGATCAGCTGCTCAAGGCGGGTGCGGCGAATCCCCGCCGGTGCACCACTTTCCTGCAGCGCCAGCTGCAGGTTCTGCCTGACGCTGAGCTGGCGGAAGACGCTGGGTTCCTGGGGTAGATAGCCGATTCCCAGGCGGGCCCGTTGGGGCATGGCCAGGCCTTCGACGGCACGGCCATCGAGCATCACCCTTCCCCGGTCGGGCTTCAGCCTGCCGGTGACCAGGTTGAAGGTGGTGGTCTTGCCGGCTCCGTTCGGGCCGAGCAGCCCCACCACTTCGCCGGGATGGAGTTCGAGGCTGACGCCCTTGACCAGGGGGCGGCCGCCGAGGCTGAGGGCGACCTCCTCAAGTTGGAGACTCATCGGGGCGCCGCAGTCCCTGGGCTGGCGTTGTTCTGCTGGAGGCGGAGCCGACTGAACACCTGCTGGCCGCTGCCGGGCTCCGCCAGAACCCTCTCACTGTCCACCAAGTAGACCACCCGCTCGGCCCGCAACAGATTTCCCCCTTCCTGGATCACATCGACATCGCCGGTCAGCACGATCCGGCCCTCCTTGGTGAAGTACTGGGCCTGGCGGGAGGTGGCCACCAGGCGCCGATCCGGATAAAGAATCCTGACGTTGCCGATCGCCGTGATGATGCCTGTGGCGTTGTCGGCCTTCTGGCTGTCCGATTCAATCGTGACCAGGCCGGTCGGCTGCGCTGCTGGCGGTGGTGGAGTTGCCGTTGCCGCGGCTGGAGTGGCGACGGGGACGGTGGCTGCGCCCTGGGCCCAGGCCCGAGGAGCGCTCAGCAGAACCAGCACCAGCAGCAGCGCACCCAGAGGCTGGTTCCGGGGATGTCGGGAGAGGGGCCGACCAGGGTTCATGGTTTGGCTGCTCCGTTGGGGATCAGCATCAGTCCGGTCCAAATCAGGCGTGAATCAGGCGTGAATCAGGCAGTGCCGGTGGAAAGCCTGAAGCGCAGGGGCGCTCGGCTGTTCATTTGGCGTGGAAATCGAGAGAATGGCTCTCAGACGAACGGCCATCAAATGAATGGCCTCAATTCAGCAGGGCCCTGCAGGGATGGATGGCCATTGCAGCTGACCGGGGAGAGACTGGGAAGCGGCAGGCTGCCCGGATCTCCGTTCTGTTGCAGACAGTGCAACCGGCCGCTGACCTGAGCGCGCAGCGGGCCGAGATCCAGCCCGAGCACCTCGTCAGGGAAAGGGGCCAGGCGCCCCAGCCCCTCGCCCATCAAGACCGTGGCTCCATGCCGGTTACCGCGCTCAAGATGGAGATGGGCCACAGCGATCTGCAGCAGGGATTGGAGCACGATCCGGTCCTGGCCGAGGGATTCATGCCAGAGCTCTTCCAGGCCGTCGTGGCATGGATACCAGGCGGCCTGGTTGAAGAGGGTGACAGCCGCAACGAAGCGGGGATCAAGGGCCAGATCGATCGGGGCCGGACTCGATGTCCGCCAGCCGGTGGGCCGGTCCGTCATCGCTTGGCCGGCTTCTTCATCGCCAGTTTGCGCAGACGGATCGACTCAGGCGTCACCTCCAGCATTTCGTCGGGTCCGATGTATTCCAGGGCGCGCTCCAGGGTCATCTGGATCGGGGACTGGAGGGTGTCGAGCACCTCAGCGCCGGCCGAGCGGATGTTGGTGACCTGCTTGGCCTTGCAGACATTCAGTTCCAGGTCGGGGGGACGGTTGTGTTCGCCGACGATCATCCCCTTGTAGACCTTCGTGCCCGGGGTGATGAAGAACTGACCCCGGTCTTCGGCGCCCTTGAGGGCATAGAAGGTGGCTGTTCCTTCTTCGAACGAAATCAGCACGCCGTTGCGCCGTGCTTCGAAATCCCCCTGCATCGGGCGGTACTCGAAGAAGGAATGGCTCATGATCCCCTCGCCACGGGTGGCGCGAACGAATTCGCCGCGGAAGCCGATCAGGCCCCGGGCGGGCACCACGAATTCCAGCTGGGTGCGTCCGTCGGCACCGGTTTCCATGTTCTGCATCTCGCCCTTGCGCATGCCGAGCTTTTCGATGCAGTTGCCGACAGCCTCTTCAGGCACGTCCATCACCAGGGTTTCAACGGGTTCGCAGGGGGTTCCGTCGATGGTGCGGAAGATCACTTGGGGCTGGGTGACCTGAAACTCGTAACCCTCCCTCCGCATCGTTTCGATCAGAATTCCAAGGTGAAGCTCACCCCGGCCGCTCACCGCGAAGCGATCCGGTGAGTCGGTGTCTTCGACCCGCAGGGCCACGTTGGTGAGCAGTTCCTTCTGAAGCCGATCCCGCAGCTGGCGGCTGGTCACGAACTTGCCCTCCTTGCCCGCGAACGGTGAATCGTTGATGACGAAGGTCATCTGGAGGGTGGGTTCGTCCACCCGGATCAGCGGCAGGGCCTCCGGGTGATCAGGGCAGGCGATCGTTTCGCCGATGTTGACCTCATCGAAACCGGCCACGGCCACCAGGTCACCGGCGTGAGCTTCGGCGATCTCAACCCTGGAGAGACCTTCAAAGCCCAGCAACTTGCTGATCCTGCTGCGCTTGATGCTGCCGTCATCGCGAATCAGCGCCGCCGTCTGGCCGGCCTTGATGGTGCCGTTGTGGACACGACCGATCACGATCCGGCCCAGAAAATCGGAGTAGTCGAGGGTGGTGACCTGGAGCTGCAGTGGCTTGTCCACATCGCCGACCGGGGGCGGCACATGGCGGAGGATCGCATCGAACAGCGGCTTCATGTTGTCGCTGTCGGTGGCCATGTCCGGCTTGGCAAAACCGCCCATGCCGCTGCCGAACAGGTAGGGAAAATCACACTGGTCGTCGTCGGCGCCCAGTTCCAGAAACAGATCGAGCACCTTGTCGACGGCCTGCTCAGGATCCACCCGGGCCCGGTCGATCTTGTTGATGAACACAATCGGCCGCAGACCCTGCTCCAGCGCCTTGCGCAGCACGAAGCGGGTCTGGGGCATCGGGCCTTCGTTGGCGTCGACGATCAGCAGGGCGCCATCCACCATGCCCAGCACCCGCTCCACTTCGCCGCCGAAGTCGGAGTGGCCCGGCGTGTCGACGATGTTGATTCGTGTGTCGCCGTAGGTGACGGCCGTGTTTTTGGAGAGGATGGTGATGCCGCGTTCCCGCTCCAGGTCGTTCGAGTCCATCACGCAGGTGGGAACGGCCTCTCCATCCCGGAAAATCCCCGACTGCTGCAACAGCGCATCCACCAAGGTGGTTTTGCCATGATCAACGTGGGCGATGATCGCGATATTGCGTATCGGGGCGCGCTGGGATGGGGCGCTCATGCAGCGGCAGAATCAATTGATCACCTTATCTCAGCCCCTCGCCTGGCCGCTTCGAACAGTTTCAGCGCTTCAGCCGATCCTTCGAAACGCCAGTGCCACGGTTCGTAGCTGACCCCCTGCCTGTTGCCCTTCGGAAAGGAGAGCCTGAAGTGGTGACGGTTGGCATGGCGCTCCAGCCAGGCGAAAGCCGGGGTGGTCTCGAAGGCATCCTTCAGGTTCGTGCCGGGGCGGGTTCCGTCGCCGAGGTCGAAGGCCAGGCCGGTGCTGTGTTCGGAAAAACCCGGCGGGGCACTCACCTTGGCCCGCTCGGCGGCACTTTGATTGCGTTCCGCCTTCACGTCGAAGAACAGCTGCTTCTGCAGGGCCAGGTCGCGAAACCCGCTCAGAACACGGAGATCAACGCCATCGGCTGCTGCCTCCCGCTGCATCGCCAGCAGGGGCTCGGCTGCGTCGCGATGGGCTTTGAGGCCTGGAGCCACCTGGATCAGCTGATCGGCGGAGACTTCCGGAAAGGGGAAATGACCCAGGAGGCGACCATCGAAGCTCCGCTGGGAGCCGAAGCCTGCGAGGGGGTCGGGGTCGAGGATCGTTCTGGCCAGAGGCACGATCACCACGAGAAGAAACCCGAGGGCCGCCAGGCCTGCGGCGCCGAGCACCAGTGGTTTGAGTGGGCCAGACGCTGCCGGGATCGGTCGAGCCGTTCGACGGGCTACCGGGATCTCGTGGGGCAGCTCTCGCGTGGGGAGCTTGGAGCGGGCACGGGGTGTCACTCCTGGAGGCACTCCCCGTGGCACTCCTCGTGGAACACTCCGTTCAAACAAGCTTGGAGACAATCTTAGGGCTGTGCCATCCGTGCTTCAACGCAGGGCCGGTCTTCGGTGTTAGCTTCCAGCTCAAGATCGTTCCAGCGGAGCAGGTTTCAAGATGTTGCGAGTCGCAGTTGTGGGTGGCGGCCCGAGCGGATCCTGTGCTGCTGAAGTGCTGGCCAAGGCGGGCATTCAGACCTGGCTGTTCGAGCGCAAGCTCGACAACGCCAAACCATGCGGAGGCGCGATACCGCTGTGCATGGTGGCTGAGTTCGATCTGCCCGCATCGATCATCGATCGGAAAGTTCGGAACATGAAGATGATTTCCCCTTCCAACCGGGAAGTGGACATTCATCTCGGTGACGAGAATGAATACATCGGCATGTGCCGCCGAGAGGTGATGGATGGTTTCCTGCGCGATCGCGCGGCCTCTATGGGCGCTCAATTGGTCAACGGCCTGGTTCAGAGCATCGATACCGGTGTGAATCGGCAGGGCCCTTATACCCTTCAATACGCTGACTATTCTTCAGGGGGACCCACCGGAGAGATCAGAACCCTGGAAGTGGATTTGATCGTGGGCGCCGATGGGGCCAACAGCCGGGTGGCCAAGGCCATGGATGCGGGTGATTACAACGTGGCGATCGCCTTTCAGGAACGCATCCGCCTTCCCAAGGAAGAGATGAGCTACTACGAAGACCTTGCCGAAATGTATGTGGGCACCGACGTCTCGCCTGACTTTTATGGCTGGGTCTTTCCGAAGTACGACCATGTCGCTGTTGGCACCGGCACGATGCAGCAGAACCAGAGCCTGATCAAAAGCCTCCAGAAGGGTATCCGGGCCAGGGCCAGCGCCCGTCTGCTCGATGGTGAGGTGATCAAGGTGGAGGCCCATCCGATCCCGGAGCATCCCCGCCCTCGCCGGGTCGTGGGCCGGATGGCCCTGGTCGGGGACGCAGCCGGTTATGTCACCAAGAGTTCAGGTGAGGGGATTTATTTCGCGGCCAAGAGTGGACGGATGTGCGCCGAGCAGATCGTCTCGGCGAGCGATCAGGGGCGGACCATTCCATCGGAGAAGGACCTCAAGGTTTATATCAAGAAGTGGGATCGCAAGTATGGTGCAACCTACAAGGTTCTTGAGATCCTTCAGAACATTTTTTATCGCAATGATGCGGCCCGAGAAGCGTTTGTCGAAATGTGTGACGACAAGGACGTGCAGCGCCTGACTTTTGACAGTTATCTGTACAAGCGGGTGGTGATGATGAATCCCTGGCAGCAGATCAAGCTCACTCTGATGACGCTCGGCTCGGTGCTGCGCGGCCAGGCTCTCGCTCCGATTGCCTACAAGCCGGTGGCCAGCGCGGTCCGCAGTCCCGAAGAGATGGAAGCCCATCGTCTGGCCAGGCTGCAGGCATCCCCTGAATCAGCACCCCACCAGCAGCAGCCTGATCCCGTTGGCGGACCCCTCCAGCCCCCTGCCCCGGCAACTGCCAAGGACAGCGGGGCCCGGGAGCCTGTGCTGGCCAGCAAAACCTGAGCCGTCTCAGCTCGCCAATCTGCTGAAGTCGGCCAGCACCAACGACTGGTTGCGCAGCACGCCGAGCAGATTCAGCCGATTGGTGCGCACGGCTGGATCGTCAGCCATCACCATCACGCTGGTGTCCCCATCGAAAAAGGCCGCCAGGGCAGGGGCCCCACCGATCAGTTCTGTGGCCAGGGTCCGGTAGCGATCCTCGGCCTGGTCGGCGGTGATCGGCAGGAGGTCTTTGAGCACGCGCAACATGCCCTGTTCACTTGCTGAGCTGAACAGAGCCGGATTCACCACGGCCATGGGGTCGAGGCTCGTGGTGTCGAGACTGCCTTTCTCGGCCAGTCGGCTGGCCCGTTGGACCACGGCCTGCAGGGGGGCCAGGGCTCCTGTGGACCGCAGTTCGGCGAGCAGTTCCACCCGCCGGCGGACATCGGCCACATCCGCCACCAATCGCCCCGCTGCCGCCCTGTCTCCTGCTACGGCCTGAACCAGGTCGGTATCGAAGCCCTGCTCCTCCAGCAGGTTGATCAGCCGCAGCCGCACCACGTCGGTCAGCTCCGTGGCCAGTGCAGCCGCATCCAGGCTGAGTTCCGGGAGCTGTTGCTGCCAATGGGCTGTCCCGACCTGCAGGACGGTGCTCAGATCCAGGGCCCAGCCCCGCTCCAGAAGGATCTGCACCAGGCCGTTGCCCGCCCTTCGCAGGGCGTAGGGGTCGGATGAGCCGCTGGGGCGCTCCCCCTTGGCATAGACGCTCAGCAGCAACTCCAGGCGCTCCGCGAGGGCGACGATGGCGCCGGCATCGGAGCTGGGCAGCTGATCAGCGGCTCCCCGGGGCAGATAGTGCTCCAGCACGGCCAGGGCAACAGGCCTGGCTTCCCCTTCGGCCAGCGCGTACTTGGCGCCCATCACCCCCTGGAGTTCAGGAAACTCGCCCACCATCTGGCTGACGAGATCGTTCTTGCAGAGGTGGGCGGCCCGGCGGGCGCTGAGGGCCGAGCTCTCCGGCAGATTCAGCTGATCCAGCAACAGGCCACTCAGCCACTCCAGGCGTTCGGCCCGATCCAGGAGGCTGCCCAGTCCCACCGCGAAGGTCACGCTGGCGAGTTGTTCTCGCCGCTGCTCACTGGTGACGGCCCGGTCTGCCGCCAGGAAGAATTCCGCATCGGCCAGTCGGGCCCTGAGCACCCTTTCATTGCCGCGCCGGATGGTCTCGATCGCTTCTGGCCTGCCGTTGCCGATGCAGAGAAAGCGGGGAAGCAGCGTTTCGGTGGCGTCGAGGGCCAGTGGATCATCAGGAGCTTTGGCGTGCAGCAGGGGGATGTAGCGCTGGTGGGTGCGCATCACCGTGCTGAGCACTTCTGGTGGCAAGGCCAGAAAGCGCTCCTCCACCCGCCCCTCGATCAGGGAGGGCGACTCCACCAGGTCAACGAGTTCCTCGAAGAGTTCGGTCGGGAAATCTGGACGGGCCGAGCAAGTGGATGCGGCCGTCTCGACCGCATCCCGGATCCAGCGGGCCCGATCCTCACGCTCCACCTGAACCCCCGCAGCGGCAAGGGTCTCGGCGTAGGCCGCCGCTGCCGGAATCGTCACGACAGCGCGGCTGAGCCGGTGGCCGCGGCTCAACCGCCCGCTCCGCACCACCGGATCGCAACCGGGCAGCTCGATCGGGATCGGCTGCTCATCAAGCAGGGCCACCAGCCAGCGGACCGGTCGGCTGAAGCGCTGCTCCCCCTCACCCCAGCGCATGAAGCGTCGTCCTTGCAGGGCGTTCACCCAGCCAGGGATCTCGCCAGCCAGCACCGCTGCGGTGGACTGACCGGCCTGGCGGGTTCTGGCAAACACGAAGGGCCCCTTGGCCGTCTGGCGAATCTCCAGGTCGCCGATGGCGACGCCGCAGCGACGGGCGAAGCCGTGGGCGGAGGGGGTGGGAGCGCCATCAGCGAAGGCCGCTCCGGCCGGCGGGCCCTTGCGGTCCTCTTCAAGGTCCTGCTGGTGGGAGGGCAACGCCGCGACGGTGATGGCGAGACGTCGTGGTGTGCCGGTGCTTCGCACCAGTCCATTGCCGAGCCGCTGGCTGCTCAGTGAGGCGTGCACCTGTCGCTCCAGCTGGGGCAGGGCCAGGCGAACGAAATCGGCCGGCAGTTCTTCAGTGCCGATCTCGAGCAGAAATGTGGCCACGGACGCCTCTCGGACGCCATCGACTGTATTGAACGCCTTTGGGTCGCAGCCGCTTCGCTACCTTCGAGAGATGCTGGCGAAGCCTTTGTGACCTCTTCCCCGCCTTTGAGCAAGTTCGAGCAACTCAAGGCGCGCAGCGACCATCTCAGGGAGCCCCTTGCCACCGAACTGGAGAACGAGAAGCCGTTCTTCACCGATGGTGCTGTTCAGATCCTCAAGTTCCACGGCAGCTACCAGCAGGACAATCGCGACCATCGCCAGAAAGGCCACGAGAAGGACTGGCAGATGATGCTGCGGCTGCGCAGCCCGGCGGGTCTGATTCCCGTGCCGCTCTACCTGGCCATGGATGACCTGGCCGACCGGCTCGGCAACGGCAGCCTGCGGGTCACCACCCGCCAGGCCTTCCAGATGCATGGCATCGCCAAGGCCGATCTGCGGGAAGTGATCGGCACGATCGTGCGGGCGATGGGCTCCACCCTGGCCGCCTGTGGTGACATCAACCGCAATGTGATGGCACCGGCGGCCCCCTTCGAGAAGGGCGGTTACCCGGCGGCCCGTCGCCTCGCTGACGCGATCGCCGATCTGCTCTCCCCCCAGGCGGCTGAAGGGTCGTATCTCGATCTCTGGGTGGATGGCGACCACCGTTACCGGTTTCAGCCCGAGGCGGCGGTGAAGCGGGCCCGCGAACGGCAGCGGCAGGGAGCCCTGTTCAGTGGCGACGCCACCGAGCCCCTCTACGGCGGCACCTATCTGCCCCGCAAATTCAAGGTGGCGGTCACGGTGCCCGGTGACAACTCCGTTGACCTGCTCACCCAGGACATCGGTCTGGTGGTGTTCTGCGATCCAGCCGGGCGGCTGCGGGGCTGCAACGTCTACGTCGGTGGCGGCATGGGACGAACCCACAACAAAGAGGACACCTTCGCCCGCACCGCCGATCCGCTCGGCCATGTGGCTGCGGAGCACATCCTCGATCTCGTTCAGGCCATTGCCGCCCTGCAGCGCGACCATGGCGACCGGGAACTGCGGCGTCATGCCCGCATGAAATATCTGATCCACGATCGCGGCATCGCCTGGTTCAAGCAGGAACTGATCCGTTACTTTCCCCACCCGATCAAGGCCCTGCGGCCGGAGCCGAAGACCAAGCTTCACGACTATCTCGGCTGGCACCGCCAGAGCAGCGGCCTCTGGTTCGTCGGGCTTCCCCTGCTCTGCGGTCGGCTGGAGGGAGCTGTCAAGCAAGGGCTGCGGCAGCTTGTCGAGACCTATCAGCTCGATGTGCGCCTCACTCCGAACCAGGATCTGCTGCTCTGCAACATCGGCACCAGCCAGCGCACGACGGTGCGCAACGCTCTGGTTGCTCTGGGTTTCGTCGCACCTGAGGCTCCCGCACGGCTGGCCCGTCACGCCCTGGCCTGTCCGGCCCTGCCCACCTGCGGGCTGGCCATCACCGAAGCGGAGCGGATTCTGCCCTCGGTGCTCGATCGTCTCGATGGCCTGCTCCACCGGCTGGACATCGACCAACCCGTGCTCGTGCGCATGACCGGTTGCCCCAATGGCTGTGCCCGCCCCTACATGGCGGAGATCGGGCTGGTCGGCAGTGGGGTGGATCAGTACCAGCTCTGGCTGGGAGGGACTCCCAACCTCAGCCGGCTGGCCACCCCTTACCTCGAGAAGATGCCCCTCGAACATCTGGAGACCACCCTTGAACCCTTGCTGCGGGACTGGAAATCGAATCCAGGCGGCGGCAGAGCGGCCAGCTTCGGAGATTTCGTCGGCCAGCTCGGCCCCGAGCGGGTGCGGGCCCTGCTGCCAGCTTGCTGATGCAACGCGTTAGCCGGCCCGGGATCAGGCCGCTCCATGGCGGGTCTGTTCACAGCGGGCTCATCCACAGGATGGTTCGGCTCGGCTTGATTGCGCTGCTGGTCGAGGTGCTGGTTGCCCTTTTCCCGGCCGGCCGCCTGATCGGCTCGACGGCCTTGCTGCCGGGCGCCCTGGCCCAGGGCCGCACGATGCCCACACCACCAGCCGCCCCCGCACGGGTCTACCGCCCCGATTTCGCCACCTGCCAACCGGATCACCTCACTGCCGCCTTTCGCCGCCAGCTCGACCAGTTCGTGGGACAGTCTCCCCAGGTGATGGCCCGGCTTCGCACGTTGCAGCTGGAGCTTGGTGAGGCCACTCTGCGCAGCTGCGCCGACCAGAACCTGATCAGCCGGGAGGTGGCGGAGCAGATCTGGCGGGATCTGCAGACGATGCCTCTGCCTCAGGCGCCGCCGGGCACAGGCAGCCAGCGCCCGTAGACCGCCGAGGCCTGAGCGGATT
This sequence comes from Synechococcus sp. CS-1326, assembly GCF_025128115.1. Lineage (NCBI taxonomy): Bacteria > Bacillati > Cyanobacteriota > Cyanophyceae > Synechococcales > Synechococcaceae > Synechococcus > Synechococcus sp. CS-1326. The sequence continues at coordinate 74,672 of NZ_JAHLYV010000027.1, forward strand.
GCCAGGCCCAGAGCTGGTCGCCATGGCTGAAATGCCACCACTCATTGGGGTGCTGGCAGAAACCCGCCGCCGTCATCGCGCTCCGGAGCCTCAGCCTGCGGTGGTGCCAACGGGCCGGATGACCGTCGCTTTCCAGATCGAAGTCCGCGTAGTGGTCGGGTTCGGAGACCGGATCAATCGCATCGATCTCTCCGCCCATGGCCAGCGGCTCGCCACTGGCCTCTGCCAGGGTCAGATCCACGGCAGCACCGGTGCTGTGGGGCGGGGGCATGGACGGATCCTGGCTGGGCGGCGCCCAGAAACGCCCCACCTCCAGCCGGATCGCCTCGCGCTCCGGGCTGGCCACGGCGGCATCCACCCCCCTGGCGGCGCAGGTGCTGAGCAGGGCGTGCTCGACCATGAAGGCCTGCACGGCCACCGGCCGCCAGGCATCGAAGATCGCCAGTCGCCAGGTCGGTTCGTGGCGTTGCAGCTCGGCCTGGGCGATCAGCAGACGTTCGACCACAGCCCTGCGCAGCTGGAAGGGGGAACCACTGGCTCCATAGGGGGCGCCGAGTTCCATGTAGGGATGGGGCAGGAGGCGATGCAGGGCCAGCGGCAGCTCGATCAGGGGATCGTCGTTGTCGTGGATCGGGATGACGTTCCAGGGACGTGACACAGCGACATGGGGCGGACCGACGGAGCGGCGGTGCTCAATTCAAGCGGGCCGCTTCAGCCTGGCGCTGTTCGCTCAGGGCGCGCTCCAGGCCAGGGTGTCGCTGCAGGTCGGGATCCTCTTCCAGAATGGCGCTGGCCTCCTGACGGGCCAGATCCAGCACGTCGCCGTCGTCGGTGAGGCTGGCCAGGGCCAGGTCCGGCAGACCCGACTGACGGGTGCCGAGCACCTGCCCCGGCCCCCGCAGACGCAGGTCCATTTCGGCGATCTCGAAGCCATCGCTGGAGCGCACCAGCAATTCCAGCCGCTGCCTCGCCTGGGGGGCGCGACTGTCATTGATCAGCAGACAGTGGGAGGCGGCGGCACCCCGACCCACCCGCCCGCGCAGCTGGTGGAGCTGGGCCAGCCCGAATCGATCGGCGTGCTCGATCACCATCACGCTGGCCTCGGGCACGTCCACGCCCACTTCCACCACGGTGGTGGCGACCAGCACATCGGTCTGCCCGGCCGCGAAGGCGGAGATCGCCGCCTGCTTCTGGCGGCTGTCGAGGCGGCCATGGAGCAGACCGACCCGCAGGTCGGCGAACACCTCGCTGCTCAGCTGCTCATGGACCTCGACCGCCGAGCGGAGATCCAGCGTCTCCGATTCCTCCACCAGGGGAAGCACCACATAGGCCCGCTGCCCCTGGGCCACCTGGTCACGGATCAGTTCGTAGGCTTCCAGGCGTTCGCTGCCCCGCAGCAGCCGCGTGCGGATCGGGGTACGACCGGGGGGAAGTTCATCGATCTGGCTCACCTCCAGATCGCCGTGCACCGACAGGGCGAGGGTGCGGGGAATCGGCGTGGCGGTCATGGTGAGCAGATGCGGCTGGAGGCCCTTGCCGAGCAGGCGGTTGCGCTGTCGCACCCCGAAGCGGTGCTGTTCATCCACCACCACCAGCCCGAGCCGGGCGAAATGCACGGGATCCTCGATCAGAGCGTGGGTCCCGACCAGCAGTTGCGACTGGCCGTTGGCCAGATCCTGCAGCAGTTCCCGGCGCCTGAGACGCGATGTGGAGCCGGTCAGCAGGTCGGCGCGGATCTGCAGCTGGGGCAACCATTCCCCCAGCTTGCGGGCGTGCTGCTGGGCCAGCACTTCGGTGGGTGCCATCAGGGCCCCCTGACAGCCGGCCTCGATCGCGGTGAGCAGGGCGGCGATCGCCACCACGGTTTTGCCGCTGCCGACATCCCCCTGCACCAGGCGCGCCATCGGCCGCTCCCGGGCGAGGTCGGCGCGGATCTCGCCCAGCACCCGTTGCTGGGCCGATGTGAGCGGAAAGGGCAGCAGCTCCAGAAAGGCAGCCACGAGGCTGGATTGCCCCGGCGGCAGCAGCAGGGGCGGCGAGGGGCGGCTGCGCAGCTGCTGACGGCGGCGCAGCAGGCTCAGCTGCAGCAGCAGAAACTCATCGAAGACCAGGCGGTGCCGGCTGGCCTTGAGCTCAGCCTGATCCACCGGGGCATGGATGCCCTTCAGGGCCGCGGCACGATCGAGCAGGTTCAGCCGCCGCCGCAGGGTGGCCGGCAGCGGATCCCCCCAGGGGGCGGCGGCCGGCAGCACCGCCTGGATCGCCTGACGCAGCCGCTCGGCACTCAACCCTTCGGTGAGCCCGTAAACCGGCAGCAGACGGCCGATCTGCTCAGAGCGCACGGGCGCGCCCGGACCATCGAGCACCTCGATCAGGGGGTCCTGCAGGGTGGGTCCCCAGGGCGTCTGCTTGACCAGGCCACTGGCGGCCAGGGTGCTGCCCGCGGGGTACTGGCGTTCCTGGGCCCGTAACCAGCCTGTTGATGCGAATCGCTTGCCGTTGAAGAACTTGCTGAGGCGCAACCGACCGGTGATGTCCTGCACCTGCAGCTCCAGGATCGACAGGTTGGGGTTGCGCGGGCTGGTGAAGGCATGGTTGCGCCGCACCGTGGCCACGACCGTGGCGGTTTCGCCCGGCACCAGGGCGTTGATCCGGACCAGGTGGGCGTAGTCGAGATAGTCGCGGGGGTAATGGCGCAGCAGGTCGGCGGCGAGCAGCAGCCCAAGGCCCGCCAGCTTGGTGGCCAGCTTCGGCCCGATGCCGGGCACCTCCGACAGCGGGGTGTTCGGCCCGATCGGGGTCGGCCTCGATGGGTTCGCCCCCCCCTGCCGCGGCAGGGGAGCCAGGCGCAGCCTCGGTGGGGCAAAGGGGGAGGCGGGCTCCAGGCTTTGCCGCAGCCGATGCAGCGCCTCCCGGCAGCGTCGGACCAGGTTCTGGCGACCGGCCAGGCTCAGCTGGGCGTAGCGATCGAACTCAAGTTCTAGGGGCGCCAGCCCCGCCGAGGGTTCGCGGCAATGGCGGGCGAGGAAGACGCTGAACCGCTCCTGCCTGCCCTCCAGGTCCGGAAAGCCCCGATCCGCTTCGATCTGCAGGGCCTTCTGCAGGGTCGCGATCCACTCCGCTCCCAGCTGGGGGGGGCGGCTCAGGGGGGAGCCGGCAGGTTGGTCTGGCTGTCCTGCAACCACTGCTGTTCCGCTTCGAGGGCCTGGGTGCGCCGCTGCCAATGGCGGTATTGCCGAGCCATTTTGCGCACATCCTGCCGCCGCTGCTCCAGTCGGCGCCGGCAGGTGCGCAGGCGCGCTTGATCGAACTCCAGATCACTGCTGCGCAGCAGCAGGCCGATCGCCTCAAGCTGTCCGGCCATCGCCTCAGGAGCGAAGGGCAGGGATAGGCGCAACAGATTGGCAGGAGCAGGCATCGCTTCGATCTGGCCGTCGAGCACGGCATCGAGCAGGTTGATCGGCAGCAGGCTGCGGGTCAGGCCGAGCCGCAGCAGATCGAGATTGATGGCGTGGGACAGGTTGCGTAACCGTCGCTGCAAGGCCCGATCCAGCACCTCCCACCAGCGCAGCAGCGCGATCGGCTGGTCGGGTAGCACAACCGGTGAGGCCCCGTCTTCAGGGTCGGCTGGAAGCTCCTGCTCCTCGTCTTCCTCCCTGGTGGCATCGCGACCGAACTGCTCGGAGGCCATGGCGAAGAGTTGCTGCAGGCCCTGGTTGGAGCGAAGCGCGTCGAGCCGCCCGGCTCCGAGATCGCCGGGAGCGTCTTCCTCCTCATCCATCTCCATCTCCTCCGTCTCCTCCAACTCCTCCATTCCCTCCTCATCCCCAGCTTCCCCACTTTCCCCAGCTTCCCCACTTTCCCCAGCTTCCGTGGCTGTTTCGTCGTCTTGATCGCCAGCTTCTTCAGCGCAATCGCCAGTGACCGCTTCGGCTCCCCCGGCCTCCGGTGAGGCCTCGTCGGCCCGGTGATCAGCGGCTGCAGCGAGATCGTCTGGATCGGCCTCGATGCCAGTGAGAGGGGGCTTCCCCGCCGGCGAGAGGCCAAGGGCGGCCAGGCCGGCCAGCCCTGGCAGGCCGGCGGAAAAGAGGTCGGCGGAGAGCGGCAGATCGAGGCCGAGCCGCACCGAACCCGGCGGAAGCGGGCCCTGGCTGGCTGGATCGTCGCCGGAGGAGTCTTGTTCTGGCTGGTCGGTCAGGGCGGCGATCAGTCGTTGCTGCTCGCGTCGATGCAGCCGTTTCTGCTCCGACTGAACCTGCCGCCCGAGCACGATCAGCTGCTCCAGGGTGAGCAGGGAGCCGCAGCGTTCCACCAACTCCCTCAGCCGCCGTTGCAGTTCCTGGCGTCGGCCCTCCTCGAGGGAGCCGTAGCGCTCCGGGACCAGCTGGGTGGCCACATGGAAGGCCGCCTGCTGAACGGCCATCGGCAAGCCCTCCCGCAACACCTGGAAGTAGAGGGTCAGCTCGTGAACCAGCGCGGCATTGGATTGCTCAAGCCGCTGCTGCATCCGCTGCAACTGTTCCCTCGCCTCGCTCAGTGCCGTGGCTCTGCGGTCCAAGGCCTTGCCGTTGTTGAAAGGGTGCTGGCGGTGATCAAGAGGCCGGACTGGCCATGGAGGCCACCTCAGCGGCGAAATCCACCTGTTCGACCTCGATGCCTTCACCGAGGGTGTACCGGGTGTAGCGCCGCACCTGGATGTTCTCGCCGATCTTGCCTGCCACCTGTTTGACCAGCTCAGCCACGGTGATCGAGCTGTCCTTGATGAAGGGTTGCTCCAGCAGCGCCAGCTCCTTGAGGCGCTTGCCGATGCGCCCCTCGACGATCTTCTCCTTCATCTTGTCGGGTTTGCCGGCCAGGTCGTCGCGACCCATTTCGATCGCCTTCTCACGCTCAACCACGTCTTCGGGGATCTGGTCGGTGCTGACGTATTCAACGTTGGGGCAGGCGGCGATCTGCATCGCCACGTTGCGCAGCAGATCCTGGAACAGATCGCCGCGGGCGACGAAGTCGGTTTCGCAGTTCAGTTCCAGCAGCACCCCAACCCGGGCACCGGTGTGGATGTAGCTGCCGATCGCGCCTTCCGCCGCCGTGCGTCCAGCCTTTTTCTCGGCGGTGGCGATGCCTTTCTGGCGCAACCATTCGGCCGCTTTGGTCATGTCGCCATCGGATTCCGTCAGCGCCTTCTTGCAGTTCATCATTCCTGCGCCGGTTTTGTCGCGCAGTTCCTTGACGAGGGTTGCTGTGATCGCAGCCATGGGGAGAAGGGATGGAGAGAGATCAGGAAGAAAGGGACCGGGTCCGGGGCTGGTCAAGCAGCCAGCCCCATGGGCTCAGGACTCCTCGTCGTCGCCGGAGCGTTGGTCGGGGGCACCATGCCGGCCTTCGTTGATCGCGTCGGCCAGGCGTCCGAGCACCAGCTGAACCGAGCGCACGGCGTCGTCGTTGCAGGGAATCGGCACGTCGGTGAGATCGGGATCGCAATTGGTGTCGAGCATCGACACCAGAGGGATGTCGAGCTTGCGGCACTCGAGCACGGCGTTTGTTTCACGGCGCTGGTCGACCAGCACCACCACATCCGGCAGCCGCCGCATGTTCTTCAGACCACCGAGATACTTCTGAAGACGGTCGAGCTCGCGCCGCAGCACGGCGGCTTCCTTCTTCGGCCGCATCGCAATCGCCCCGGAGGACTCCATCCGCTCCAGATCCTTGAGCCGGTCGATGCGGGCGCGCATGGTGCTCCAGTTGGTGAGCATGCCGCCCAACCAGCGCTGATTCACGTAGGAGGCTCCGCAGCGGGCGGCCTCGATGGCGATCACTTCGGAGGCCTGCTTCTTGGTGCCGACGAACAGGAAGCGCTTGCCGGATCGGGCGGCGCTGCGGGTCCATTTGTAGGCGTTGTTCATGCAGATCGCGGTCTGCACGAGATCGATGATGTGGACTCCGTTGCGCGCGCAATAGATGTAGCGCGACATCTTGGGATTCCAGCGGCGGGTTTGGTGCCCGAAGTGGGCACCCGCCTCCATCATTTCGGAGAGGGTAACGACAGCCATGGTTGAGAGGGGTTTCGGGTTCGCCTCCACCTGCCAGGGATCAGGGCGGAGTGGCTCCAGGGGGAGTCACCGGGTTCGCCTGAGCACCCGAAACGGACAGGTGTGCGGTGTTGGGGGACCTCTCAAGTTACCAAAGAGCCTGTTAGCTCAATCCCTCCGCCCGGGCCTCCCGGTAGAGGGCGCGGACACCGATCCGGTTGAGTGGCAGCCGGAGCAGTTCCATCGCCAGGGCGGAATGGCCGTGGCGCAGCAGCCAGGCCAGCAGGGGACGAAGGCTGCGCTCATTGAGAAGGCCGCCGAGGGTGAGCAGTTCCCAGAGCAGGCGGTGCAACCAGGTGAACTGGATGATGAAGCGGACACGCCTGGTGGGGTGTTTGCGGTAGAAGACCAGGCCCATGCGAGCTCTCTCCTGCTCGATGCGAACCAGATCGGGAACCTGCTCCAGGCTCAGGGCCGGATGCCAGTGATACCCGGGTGCCTCCGGGCAGCGGACCAGCTCGACTCCCATGCGGCGCAGGCGCTCTCCCAGTTCCAGATCTTCCCAGCCATAGAGGCGGAAGCCGGTGTCGAACAGGCCGGAGAGCTCCAGCAGGGATCGATCGATCGCCACATTGCCGGTGGCGAAGTAGGCCCAGGAATGATCGCTGAGCTTGTGGGGTTCGCTGGTGGGATCGTCGAAATTGCTGGTGTTGATCACCGCTCCGTAGGTGAAGCAGAGCTTGTTGCCCCGCTCCAGCCAGTGGCGGGAGAGGGCCCTGGCATGGGAGAGCAGAAAGAGCTCGGTCACCACCAGATCGCTGTCGATGAAGACGATCACATCACCGCGGGCCTGCTCGACCCCCCGGTTGCGCCCCGCTGCTGGGCCGCCATGGTCCTGCTCGATCAGGCGCACATGGGGAAAGGCGGCGGCATTCCGGCGCAGCCAGTCGGCGGTGCCATCGGTGGAGCCGTCATCGACGACAACCACCTCGTAGGTGTCGATCGGAGCGGCCAGTTGCTGCCGCTCCAGGGCCCGCAGGCACTTCTCGAGGATGGCCCGGCGGTTGTAGGTGGGGATGACGACGCTGGGGAACATGCTCCCGCTGCTCAGTCGGCCGCGCCACCGTTGTTGGCGGTGCCGGTCACCCCGTTGCCGGCTCCTTCGCCGCGACCGTCGTTGCGCAGCTTGCGCTTCTTGAACTTGCGGGCGTAGGAGCGGTTGCGCTCCTGCTTTTCCTTCTTGAGGTTCCTGCGTTTCGCCATGGAGAAAGGATGGACCTTGGGGAGAGAAAAACCATCCTACTCCTGGCCTCCAGCCGGAGCTGTCAAGCCCGGTTCAGCCCGCTGCTGCCACCAGCGGCGCGGTACGGAGGCGTCCATCCTCCATGGCCACCAGCCGGTCGGCCACATCCAGGATGCGGGGATCGTGGGTGACCATCAGCACGGCGCAGCTCTGCTCCCGGGCCAGCCGCTTCAGCAGGTCCACCACTTCGCGGCCGCTGCGGCTGTCAAGGGCGGCGGTGGGTTCATCGGCCAGGAGCAGCCTGGGGTGGGCGGCGAGGGCCCGGGCGATCGCCACCCGCTGCTTCTGGCCACCGGAGAGGTCATGGGGGAGTTTGCCCAGGTGGTCGCCAAGGCCGACGGCTCGCAGCCATTCGCGGGCCTGGTCTCGCCGGGCCCGATAGCCGAGGCCAGGGAGCAGATCCGAACCCATCTGCACGTTCTGCTCGGCGGTGAGGCAGCGCAGCAGGTTGTGACCCTGGAAGATCATGCCGATCTGGCGCCTGAGCTGTTGACGCAGCCGGCGGCTGGAGCCCTCCAGTTGCTCCCCCATCACCGTGACCTGCCCCTGCTGAACCTGGCGGAGCCCCCCCACCAGGGTGAGCAGGGTTGTCTTGCCGCAGCCGGAAGGGCCGGTCAGCAGCACCACCTCGCCGGGGTGGATGCGCAGCTCCACGTTCTGCAGGACCTGGCGCCGCATCTCGCCCTCGCCGTACCAGTGGCAGAGGTCGTGAAGATCCACCATCGGCGGATCGTCGGTGGACGGGGCATTGCTGCCGTTGCCGGTTCCATTGCCGGTGCCGGTGACGGTGCCGTTCCCAGTGCCGTCGCTGTGGGTGGGGTGGACAGCCATGGGAAGCGGTTCGGTCGGAGGGTGGTTGGCCCGGGTTGGCCCAGGGTCAGAAGATCTCGGCTGGATCGGCGTCGGCCAGGCGCCGCATCGCCATCGCGGCTGAACCCATGCACATCACCAGGATCATGCTGAACACCACGACGGCGCGGGTGGTGTTCATCTCCACCGGCAACTTGGTGGCTGAGCGCACCAGGGCATAGAGCCCCTGGCCAACCCCGTAGGCGGGCAGGTAGCCGAGCAGGGCAAGCAGCAATCCTTCCCTGCCCACAACCCCGAGCAAGGCGGTGAGGGGATAGCCCATCGCCATCAAGGTGGCGTACTCCGGCAGGTGATCGCTCACATCGGAGTAGAGGATCTGATAAACAATCACGCAGCCCACGACGAAGCCCATGCCGGCCCCCAGGGTGAAGATGAAGCCGATCGCCGTGCTGCTGCGCCAGTAGTCCTTTTCGGATTCCTCAAACTCCTTTTTGGTGAACACGGTCACGTCCCTGGGGAGCTGCTTGCGCAGGCGCTGCTGAACCTCGGCAGGCTCTGCGCCGGGGCTGAGCCGGATCAGACCCAGCTCAATGCTGCCTGCAGGGGTTTCCGGGAGCAGGCTCAGGAAGGTTTCGCGGCTGGTGATCAGGTTGCCGTCGGCGCCGAAGGAGGGGCCGAGTCCGACCAGCCCCGCCACCCGCACCCGCGTGCCGCTCACCTCGGTTTCCACCGTGCGGCCCTGGCGGAACCAGGGCCCGACCGGCCCGAACTCCTCCCGGGACAGTTCATCGAAAAGGACACGGCCGCGCTGGGTGAGCAGCTTCGCCTTGCTCTTCAAGCCGGGGTCCAGAAAGAGGGGATCGTTGGGCTCGAAGCCGATCGCCAGAATCGAGCGGGTGCTTTTGGTTTCGGGATTGCGCCAGAGCAGGAAGTTCCAGTTCACCGGTGTGATCCCCTTCACCTCGGGATCACCGAGGGCCTGCACCAGGCGTCGGCGCGGAAATCCCAACATGCTGATCGAGCTGATCGTCCGCGGACTGATCAGCACCAGGTCGGCATCGAAGAGCTTGTGGATCGTGACGCTGGCATCGAACAGGCCGTCGCGGAAGCCCAGCTGCATGAACATCAGGATCCCGGCGAAGCTGATGCCGGCCAGGGCCACCGCCAGCCGTACCGGCTGCCGGGTGAGCAACAGCCAGGCCAGGGGAATGCGCCGGGAGGTCCAGAGCCGGCCCAGGCCGGACAAGGCGCTCATGGCTGGAAGCGGGTGATCGTTTTCATGCCGACGAGATTGCGCACCCGGCTGATATCGGCTGGATCGAGTTCGAGCCGCACTTCCACCACCCTGGCGTCGGCGTCGCCGGTGGGGTCGGTGGAGAGCACCTGGCGCTGGCGCACCTGGGGGCTGATTCGGATCACCCTGGCGCCGAGGCTGCCGCTGAAACCGCCGTTCTCGCTGGTGACCGTTGCTTTCTGGCCGAAACGCAGTCGGCTGATGTCACTTTCGTAGACCTCCGCCACCGCCTCCATCCGGTCACTGGCTCCAAGTTCCAGGATGCCGTTTTCACCTGGCCGCTCACCCACCCGCGACTGGAGACGCAGCACGGTGCCGGCGATCGGCGCGCGGAGCTCGGTGTTCACCAGGTCGGTGTCGGTCTTGAGCAGCTGGTTGCGCGCTTCGATCAGGTTCCCTTTCAGCTCGATCAACTTGAGTTCGCGGGATTCCAGATCCGCAGCGGCGGTGGCGCCGGCCCGGGCCAGCTGGCGGTAGCGATTGATCTCCCTCTCCAGCACCATCACCTGGCTGCTGAGGTTGGTGATGCGGCTGTTCACCAGCCGCCGCTCCGCCTGCAGGGTGGGGCCGTTGTCGAAGCGGGCCAGCACCTGTCCCTGGGCGACCCTGTCCCCCTCTTCAACCAGCAGCTCGGAGAGCCGCGGGCTGCCGCCGAAATCGGTCGTCGGCGCGGCAAGCTTGCGCACATCGCCGGCCGGCTCCAGCCTGCCCAGGGCCGACACCGCTTCAGGGGCGACGGCAGGCTGGGCGCGGGGAGCTCTGGCCACGGCCGAACGTTGCCTCGACTGCCAGAACCAGAAAACTCCCCCCAGCAGCAGCAGAGCCGCCGCGGCGATCAGCAGCGGGCGCCTGATCCGTCGGCCGGGATCAGCGGCGGATCGTCGAACAGGAGTTCCTCGATGTAGCGGTTGGCCCAGGCCGGGTTGAACGCCTTCTCCAGGACCCGCCGGGTCTTGTCGTTGCGTTTCTGTTGCTGGCAATAGGACAGCTGGCCGTGATACCGATCAATCGTAGCCGGGTGATTCAGGGGTTGCTCCTCGGCCTGGGCAATGGCGGTGGCGAGCACCGCCAGCAGACCGTTCACCTCTTCGATGAACCAGCCTTCCTCGGTGGCGCCGACCGGCCGCACGAAGCGCACGAAAGGAGAGAAGATCGTGCCCCAGGCGGGCAGTTCGCGGATCTGGCTGAACGGATGAACCGGCAGGTTCTCCAGACCGGCAGCGATGCCGGTCGGCAGCACCCCCGTGGTCGGGGAGAGGTCGGCGATCGCGGCGGAAACCCCGGCGGGCCCGGCCACGATGTCGGCTCCGAACACGGGAAGATCGAAACGGGGATCCGGGAAGCAGACGCAATGCAGGATCTGCAGCCCGGCCCCGAGCCGGGCCGTTTCCAGATGGAGCTTGCGCAGGCCACGGCAGCGCCTGAGCTCGTTGTGGATGAACAGGCGCTCGCCATCGAGGCTGCCGGTGATCGCTTCGAGATCGGGGGCGATCTCCAGCCCCTCCAGGGCGGGGAGGGAAAGCCAGCTGGCCCGGATCTGCTCGGCCAGAGCGTCTACAAGGGGATGGATGCCGCCGGCGGTTGATGCTGTGCTGGTCACGGAGGCTGCCTCAGCCAGCAGAATGCTGATCCTGCCATGCGTGATCGGTTCAGCCCTTGGTGTTTTCGCAGGATTTGGTGTTTTCGCAGGATTCAGAGGAAATCTTCCCGTCCCCTCTCGCCTTCCAGCTCGACAACGGGGTCCAGGTCGTCACCGTTGAGCAGGAGCAGGCTCCGGTGGTCTGTCTCGATTTCTGGTGCCAGGCGGGGAGCCGCACGGAGGCAGCTGAGGAATACGGCCTGGCCCACTTTCTGGAACACATGGTCTTCAAGGGCAGCGGCCAGCTCGCCGCCGGCGAGTTCGACCGTCGCATCGAGGCCCTTGGAGGCAGCAGCAACGCAGCCACCGGTTTTGACGATGTGCACTATCACGTCCTGATTCCGCCGGCCGCCGCGCCTGAAGCACTCGATCTGCTGCTGGATCTGGTGCTCCATCCCAGGCTCGACCCGGACGATTTCGGCATGGAGAAGCAGGTGGTGCTCGAGGAGCTGGCCCAGAGTGAAGATCAACCGGAAGAGGTCGCCTTCCAGCGGCTGCTCGCCCTGGCCTGCCCCGGCCATCCCTATGGCCGCCCGATCCTCGGCGATCGCAGGTCTCTTCTGGACCATGACCCGCAACGGATGGCCCGGTTTCACAGGCGCCGCTATCAACCCGGGCACTGCAGCCTGGGAATGGCCGGTGCGGTGGGGGATCTCGATCTCGAAGGCCTGCTGGCCAGCAGCCCTCTGGCTGGGCTGTCCCCCCCTGACCATCAGGCTGACGCTGGGCTGACCGCTGCCGGGTTCGCGCCGCTGCGGCTGCAAAGCGGCCGCCACGATCTGCGCCTGCCCCGGCTGGAGGCCGGACGGCTGTTGATGGCCTGGTCGTTCCCGGCGGCTGCCGATCTGGATGCGGTGGCCGGTGCCGATCTGCTCACCACACTGCTGGCCGAAGGCAAGCGCAGCCGGCTGGTCCAACGGCTGCGGGAAGATCTCAGGCTCGTCGAGAGTATTGATCTGGATCTGAACGTGTTGGAGGCCGGCAGCCTCGGACTTCTGGAGGCGGTTTTCGATCCTGGCCAGGCCGAGCGGGTGGAGGCCCAGATTTCCCAGGTGTGGCAGGAGCTCTGCGCGGCGCCCCCCACGGAGCAGGAACTGGAGCGGGCCCGGCGGCTGGTGGCCAATGGCTACCGCTTCGGCCTGGAGTCGGCTTCCGCCGTGGCCGGTCTCACCGGCCATCAGGGGCTCTGGGGCCGCCTTGCACCATTGAGCCATCCCCTGGAGCTGCTCGAGGCCTGGTCGCCGGAGCGCATCCGCAGTGAGATGGTGCCGCTGCTCGATCCGGGCAAGGCCTGCCGTCTGCTGGTGCTGCCGGCATGAGCGCCCTGCTTCACCCCCCTCTCCCCACGCCTGAAACCTTCACCCTGCAGGGTGGTTGCCCGGTCTGGGTGCTGCGCCGGAGCGGACCGGCGATCGTTTCCGCCAAGTTGTGGATCCGGGGCGGCAGCGGCGCCGATCCCCGCGGTCAGCGGGGCCGCGCCCAGTTGCTGGCAGGCCTGCTCAGTCGGGGTTGCGGCGACCTCAGTGGCGAGGCGATGGCCGATCTGGTCGAGGGCCTCGGTGATGAGCTCCGCTGCGAGGCCACCGAAGACGGCCTGCTGATCAGCCTCAAGTGCGCCAGTGCCGACAGCGCCGCCCTGCTGCCCCTGCTGCACGCGATGGTGCTCAACCCCTGGTTGGCGAGCGATCAGATCAGCCTGGAGCGCCAGCTCAACCTGCAGGCGCTGCTCCGCCAGCGGGAAGACCCGTTTCAGCAGGCCCACGACCTGCTGCGGCATCAGTTGTTTGGCGAAGGCCCCTACGGCCACGATCCCCTCGGCGTGGAGGATGAACTGGCGGCTCTGGAGCGTCCCCAGCTGCTTGAGGCGGCTGGCCGGCTCGGCGCTGAAGGGGCCGTTCTGGTGATCACCGGTCAGCCGCCGCCGCAGCTGCCGGCGCTGCTGGAGCCTCCGGTCGGACCGCTCTGGCCCACCGCGCCGCCGCTGGCGGCAGCTGGCCCCGGTGGTCGCTCGATCGCCGCCCTGGTGAGCACCGAACTCGACACCGAGCAACTCGTCCTGATGCTGGGGGCGGCCACGGTCTGCCTGGCTGATCCCCGTTCCGTGGCCCTGCGGCTGTTGCAGTGCCATCTGGGGGTGGGCATGTCCAGTCGCCTGTTCGTGGTGCTGCGCGAGGAACAGGGTCTCGCCTACGACGTGGGCGTTCACCTGCCGGCCAGGCGCGGCGCCGCCCCCTTCGTGCTTCATCTCTCCAGCTCGGCGGATCGGGCCACCGAGGCCACCACCCAGTTGTTGGAGGAATGGCAGCGGCTGCTTGATCAGCCCCTCACCACTGAAGAGTGGCAGCTTGCCCTGGCCAAGTTCCGTGGCCTTGTGGCCACCGGTCGTCAGACCTGTGGCCAGATCGCTGATCGTCAGGCCCTGGTGCTGGGCCATGGCCTGCCCTGGTCCTACCCCGATCAGGCCAGCCAGCAGGCTGAAGCCCTTGATCCAGAAGCTCTCTGGCAGGCCGCCCGCTCCCTGTTGGCGCGCCCCAGCCTCAGCCTCTGCGGACCCGCAGCGGCCCTCGCCGCCGCGGAGCGGGCCTGGGCCGCTCACCCCCTGGGCTCCTCCGCTTCGGCGCTGCTGAGCTGATCGGCCCGCATCACGAAGGTGCCACGGCGAAAGCGGACCGCCACCTGATCCAGGGCCCTGAGGCCGGTGATCTGCCCGACTTCACTGGGATCGACCAGGTCGGGGGGGCGCAGCATCGGCATGGGATCTGCGGTTTTGAGGAAGTCGGGGCTGCCGCTGAGGCGCACCCGTGTCCCGACCGTCCAGGCATGGGGAGGGGGGCTGTCTGAGGAGTTCATGGTTCGATGCTCTCGGCTGCTCCCCACTACAGCAGGATGGGGAGAGTCAGGTTCCATTCGATTGCGGGCCCTAGCCAACTGGAGCGGCGCCATCGTGGGGCTGCTGTTGATCATCAGCGGTGGTCTGATTCAGACCTTCATTCCCCTGCCGACGACCGGTGGCGGCGTTGTCCTGCAGGAACTGCCGGTCACGGCTCAGGTTCCGGCCCTGTTGCTCACGGCGCTCGTCTGCGGACCGCGGCCCACCCTGCTGGCGGCCGTGGCCTACCTGAGCCTGGGTCTGCTGATGCTGCCGGTGTTCCACGGCGGCGGTGGGATGGCCTATCTGCTCGACCCCGGCTTCGGCTACCTGGCCGGGTTCGTGCCGGCCGGCTGGGTGACCGGTCGGCTGGCACGGCAGGAGGGGATGGGTGAGCTGCTGCGCCTGCTCGGGGCCGCCCTGCTGGGTCTGCTGACCATTCAGCTCTGTGGCATCACCAACCTGTTGATCGGTGGCCTGGTGGGCCGCTGGGGAGGCAGCCTGGTTGATCTGTTGCTCAGCTACAGCCTGGGCCCACTGCTGCCGCAGCTGCTGCTCTGCTGTGCCGTTGCCGTGCTGGCGGTGCCTCTGCGCAGGCTGCTTCTGGTCGAACCATGACATCTGCCCAGTGACGACATTCCAATGACGCTGCCTGTCCAGTCCCGCAGACGGGTCGCCTGGCTGATCGCCGCCGCGGTGGTGCTGCTCGATCAGCTCAGCAAGGCCTGGGCGGGCATGGCCCTCGCCCCCGCCGCTCCCCAGCCTTTCCTGCCGGGCCTGCTGCGCCTGCGATTGGTGTTCAACACCGGCGCGGCCTTCAGTCTGTTTCAGTCATCCACTGCCCTGCTGGGTCTGGTCAGTTTCCTGGTGGGGATCGGTCTGATCGTCTGGATTCAGCGGCAGGACAGCCTGCGTCGCTGGCAGGCGGTGGGACTGGGCGCCCTGCTCGGGGGGGCCCTGGGCAATGGCCTCGACCGCTGGCGGCTGGGGGGTGTCGTTGATTTCCTGGAGCTGGTTCCATTCCCGTTCCCGGTGTTCAACCTGGCCGATCTGGCCATCAACGTGGCGGTGGCCTGCCTCGCCCTGGACCTGTGGGAGGGGCGGTCCGGTGCTGGGCGCTGAGCTGCTGAATCGACGGGTGGCGGCAAGCTCCCTGCCCTCCGAAGCGCTCCTGGAGCTCTTCGTTCCGGGCCATCCGAGCCGCCGGATCAGCCTGCACGGTGGTCTCTATCGCCTGGGCCGCGACAGCCGCCTGGAGGTCTGGCTCGACCATCCGGCGGTCAGCAAGCGCCATGCCCTCCTCGAGCAGATCGGTTCCGACTGGCTGCTCCGCGACGATGGCTCCACCAATGGCCTCTACTGGCGTGGGCAGCGGATCAGCCAGCTGCTGCTCCGTGATGGAGATGCGGTCCGGTTCGGACCCGCCACGGAGCCCGGTCTGCCGGAGCTGGTTTTTCAGCGTCGCCCCCAGCCACGCCTGCCCACCCTGTTCAGGGTCGCCGCCGCCACCGCCGCCGCCGTTGCCTCGGCTGGAATGCTGCTGCTGGGGTTTTCGGTGGTGCTGATGCCCGTGCGGGGCAGCCTGGCGCCGGTGCGGGGACCGGTGGCTCTCTACGACCGCCTGAACCGGCCCCTCAGTTCTGCTGATTCGAGCGAACACCGCGAGAACAAAGCGCTCAGTAACTACCCAAGGGTGTTGATCGAAGCGTTGCTGGCCAGCGAGGACAGCCGCTTCTGGTGGCATCCCGGTGTGGATCCGATCGGCACCGGCCGGGCGCTGGTCACCAATCTGCTGGGGGGGCGGGTGCTGGAAGGGGGCAGCACCCTGACCCAGCAGCTGGCCCGCAGCCTGTATCCCGACCAGGTGGGGGAGGGGGAGACCCTGGTGCGCAAATGGCGGGAGCTGCTCGTTGCCCTGCAGCTGGAGGCGCGCTTCAGCAAGGGCGCCCTGCTGCTCAGCTATCTCAACCGGGTGTATCTGGGGGTGGGCTGGGGCTTCGAAGACGCTGCCCGGGCTTACTTCGCCAAGCCTGCCGCCCGACTCAGCCTGGAGGAGGCTGCGCTGCTGGTGGGGCTGCTGCCATCCCCCAACGGCCATGATCCCTGCAGCAATCCCCAGGCTGCTCTTGAGGCCCGCAATGGGGTGTTGCTGAAGATGGCCAACACCGGACGGATCAGTGCCGATCAGGCCCGCCAGGCCCGCCGTCGTCCGGTGCAACTGGGTCCCGATGCCTGCCGGGGCGGCCGCAACCGACCGGTGCCCTTCTACACCGACCAGGTGCGCAGCGATCTGGAGGGTCTGCTGGGCGCTGATGTGGCCGCCGAAGGGAACTTCCTGGTCGAAACCCACCTTGATCCGCTGTTGCAGCAGGTGGTGGAACGCCAGCTGCGCCGCAGGCTCGATGTCGGGGCGCCGGCCGGGGTGAGTGAGGGGGCGGTGGTGGTACTCGACAGTCGCAACAGCGGGGTGCTGGCGATCGCCGGCGGTCGCGATTACCGCCGCAGTCAGTTCAACCGGGCCAGCATGGCCCTGCGCCAACCGGGCAGCACCTTCAAGCTGTTCACCTACCTCGCGGCCCTCAACCAGGGGATCAAGCCGTCCGCCGGCCTCAACTGCGGTCCGCTGAAGTGGGCCGGCCAGTCTTTCGCCAGCTCCTGTGGCGGCACGCTCAGCCTGGGCCAGGCCTTTGCGATCAGCAGCAACACCGCCGCCCTTCGCCTGGCCCGGCGGGTCGGCCTGGAGAAGGTGGAGCAAATGGCCCGGGACCTGGGCCTCACCTCCACGATGCAGGCGGTGCCCGGGCTGGCCCTGGGCCAGAGCGAGGTGCGCTTGATCGAACTCACCGCCGCCTACGCCGCCGTCGCCAATGACGGGGTGTGGCACGCCCCCAGCACCGTGCGGCGACTCACCGATGCCGAAACCTGTGGCGGCCTCGACAATGCCCGCTGTCGCAAGCAGCCCAGTGGTCCAGGTCGCACGATCAGCCCGGCCCGGCCGGTGGTGAAGCCCGCGGTGGCCAGGCAGATGCAGGCTCTGCTGCGGGGTGTAGTGCGCGGTGGCACCGGCACCGCCGCCTACCTGGGCGGTGAGGAAGGGGGGAAGACCGGCACCACCAACAAGGGGCATGATCTGGTCTTCGTGGGCTACGAGCCAAGCCGGCACTGGGTGATGGGGATCTGGCTGGGCAATGACCAGAATCGGCCCACCGCCGGCTCCAGTGCCCTGGCCGCCGGCCTCTGGGGAGACATCATCCGTGCGGCGGGCCGGGGTTCACAGCCGGCCGTGGCCAAGCCGTGATGCGTCGCTTCCGGCCCTGGCTGTGGTTGGGGGCAGCCCTGGCGGCGGTGGTGGCGGCGTCCCTGCTGCTGCAGGCTTTCAACACCCTTCTCTGGCAGTTGAGTTACCTGCTGCCCTACTGGCTGGTGGGGCCGGTGATGTTGCTGCTGTTCGGCGGCGGCGGCCTGCTGGCGCTGCGGCTGGCCTGGCCCTGGCTGCTGGCCTGGCGCCAGCCCCGCCCGGCTCGCTTGCCCCCGCCAACCATTCAGGGGCCGCTGGCGAGCCGTCAGGAAGCGGCCGAGCGCAACCTTCAGGCGATTGATCAAGTGCTTGAGCGGGTTCGCGACGATGTCGAACGCGAAGCGCTGCGCCAGGAACGTGACCGGGTGGAGGCGGAACTGGCCCGGGGGGACCTGGTGTTGGTTGTGTTCGGGGCGGGGTCCGCCGGCAAGACGTCGCTGATCCGGGCCCTGCTCAACGAGGTGGTGGGGGATGTGGGGGCGCCGATGGGCTCCACCAGCGAGTGTGAGACCTATCGGTTGAGGCTGAAGGGACTGCGCCGCGGCCTGCAGCTGGTCGATACGCCGGGGATCCTCGAAGCCGGGGCGGATGGCCGCGAGCGGGAAACCGTGGCCAGGCAACGGGCTGCGCGGGCCGATCTGCTGCTCCTGGTGGTGGATGGAGATCTG
This sequence comes from Synechococcus sp. CS-1326, assembly GCF_025128115.1. NCBI lineage: Bacteria > Bacillati > Cyanobacteriota > Cyanophyceae > Synechococcales > Synechococcaceae > Synechococcus > Synechococcus sp. CS-1326. Next base: position 92,582 of record NZ_JAHLYV010000027.1, read on the forward strand.
CGGGCTGCCGAGCTGGAGGTGTTCGAGACCCTCGCCAGTCTGGGCAAGCGCCTGATTCTGGTGCTCAACAAATGCGATCTGCGGGGGGAGCAGGAGGAACGGCGACTGATCGGCCTGCTGCGCCAGCGCGCCGGTGGCCGGCTCGACACCGAAGATGTGGTTCCCACCAGTGCGGCGCCCCAGTCGCTGCCGCGGCCCGGCGGCAGGCCCCTGCAACCGGACCCGGAGGTGCAGGCCCTGGTGCGACGACTGGCCACGCTGCTCCACCAGGACGGCGAGGAACTGATCGCTGACAACATCCTGTTGCAGAGCCGTTGCCTCGGTGCTGCCAGCCGGGCGCTGCTGGCTCGCCAGCGTCGCCGCGATGCTGAAGGCATCGTTGAGCGCTACATGTGGATCGGGGCGGGCGTGCTTGTGGTCAACCCCCTGCCCGTCGTTGATCTGCTCGGCACCGCCGCGGTCAACGCCCAGATGGTGGTGGAGATCGGCCGGGTTTACGGGGTCAACCTCTCCCGGCAGAGCGGGCAGGATCTGGCCCTTTCGGTGGGACGGACCCTGGCCGGGCTGGGAATGATCAAGGGGGGACTGAGCCTGATCAGTTCGGCGCTGACCCTGAATCTGCCGGCGCTGGTGGTCAGCAAGGCGGTGCAGGGGGTTGGCGCAGCCTGGCTGACCCGCATCGCCGGCCAGAGTTTCATCACCTATTTCGAGCAGGACCAGGACTGGGGCGATGGCGGACTGCAGGAGGTGGTGCAACGGCAATACGACCTCAACCGCCGGGATGGTGCCTTGAAACGCTTCCTGGAGGCGGCTTTCAACCGGGTGGTGGAGCCTCTGCAACGGCGGAAGGATCCGCAGTTGCCGCCGCGCCCAGGGCCTCGGGGGGAGGCGGCAGAAGGGGACCGCGGGCGTCGAGCACCGTGATCAGGCCCAGATAGAGCACACCGATCAGAATCGAGAGTGCCCCGGTGATGATCGCCACCCAGCGGCCCCGGCGGCTCGGCTCAGCCATTCGCCACCACCGGGCTGGCTCCAGGGGCGACCCCCTGCAGCGACCGCCGCACCACGGCCCCAAGCCGCTCCAGCTCGGCCTCACCGGTATGGGGGTTTCCCAGCACCGCCTTGAGGTGGTGGTGGCCCTGGTAAAGCGGCCGTGACAGCATCAGCTGCTCGGCCAGCAGGGCGGCGCGGCACTGGGTCGACCATCGCTCCGTGGCGATCGGGTCGAGACCGGCCGGCCTGAAGGCGAGCAGGTGCAGCGGACCACCGAGCAGGAGCAGCTCCCCTGCCGGCAGGTCGTGCTCCAGTCGTCGCTGCAACCGTCGCCGTCGCGTGATCGCCGACTCGATCACCCGCTCGACACCTGAGAGTCCAAGCTGGCGCAGACCCAGCCAGAGCTTGAGGATCTCGGCACTGCGGCTGCCCTGCAGGCCGTACTCCCCACCGTGGCCATCGGCCCAGCTCGGCTCCATGTAGGGAAGCCCGGTGCCGAAGGTGGCGGGCAGCAGGGTGGGATCAGCTAGCAGCAGCAGCGAGGAGGTCTTGGTGATTCCCAGCAGCTTCTGGGGATTGATCGTGACCGAATCGGCCTGGCCGATTCCCTCCACCCGATGGCGGTGGCGCTCGCTGAGGGCGAGCACCCCACCGATCGCCCCATCGACGTGCAGCCAGATCCCATGGCGGCGGCAAAGGGCGGCGATCTCCACCAGGGGATCCACCGCTCCCCTCACCGTGGTGCCGGCGGTGGCCACCACGGCGATCACGGGTCTGCCCTCTCGCTGCAGTTGCTCCAGCGCCTCCTCCAGCCGGAGCGGATCGAGGCCACCGGTCGCATCGACGGGCAGGCGCTTCAGGGCCTCGCTCGGCAGACCCATCACCATCAGCGCCTTCTCGATCGAGACATGCAGGTCGGCGCTGCCCACGACCACGGCCTCCTGGCAGGTCCCGAGACCACGGCTCCGGCGTGCGGTAACCAGGGCCATCAGGTTGCTGAGGCTGCCGCCACTGGCCGGGACGCCGCTCGCCTTCTCGCCGAGCCCGAGCCGGCGAGCCAGCCAGGCGCAGAGGCCCCGCTCCAGCCTGCTCAGGGACGGGGACAGTTCCTCGGCCAGCAGGTTGTTGTTGAGCCCGGCGCAGATCAGGTCGCCCACCAGCGAGGCGGTGAGCGGGGGCGGATCGAGATGGGCCAGGGCACCTGGATGGCTGGGGTTGTACGCCCCGTCCATCAGCTGTTGAAGATCTGAGAGGAGCCGCTCACCATCGAGCCCATCCTTCTGAGGCTCCAGGCCAGGCAGCAGGCTGAGTCCCGGCAGGGGCGGGCGACTGGAGGAGGAACCCAGCCAGCGGCAGAGCTGATCGGCGGCATCCCGCAGAAATGTCTCCAGTTGCGGATCGACCTGGTCGGGAGAAGCGAAGGGCAGCGGCCCGCAGCTGCCGACCGGCACCGGCAGGGAGGCGGCACCGGGCAGGGGGCTCAAAGCGGGCAGGGTGGTCGGGCCGATCATTCTCCTGGGAGGCGGTGCATGGCGCTGGGCAGCGATTGTCCTGGGCGGTGACCTTGTTTGACCTGTTCTGCAGTGACCATTTCTGCAGTCAATCCTCTCTGGAGCTGGGGGCACTCTGGCGGGGTGTCAGCCTGGCTGCATCAGTTCACGTCCAACCCCAGCTCGCCCAGCATCCTCGCCCCCCGCCCCCGGTTGTGCCCACCCCAATTGCCTGTGCGGATGATCAGCGGCTGCTCTGGATGGAGCGGTTGCTCCGCCTGGCCCGCCTGGCCGGCTCGCGCGGGGAGGTTCCGGTTGCCGCCGTGGTTCTTGATGGCCGCGGCCGTTGCCTGGGCTGGGGAACGAACCAGCGCCAGACCCGACAGGATCCGCTGGGGCATGCCGAGCTTGTGGCGCTGAGGCAGGCCGCAGGCTTGCGAGGGGACTGGCGCTTCAACGACAGCACGCTGCTGGTGACCCTGGAGCCCTGCCCGATGTGCGCCGGGGCCCTGATCCAGGCCCGGATGGGCACGGTGGTGTTTGGCGCTGCCGACCCGAAACGCGGCGCCCTGGGTGGTTGCCTGGATCTGTCGATCGACCCGAGCGCTCACCATCCGATGGTGGTGCTGGGGGGGGTGCTCGCTGCCGAGGCCCAGGATCTGCTGGCCGGCTGGTTCAGGCAGCAGCGACGGCAACAGCGGCTTGATCGCTCGACGCGCCCGTCCGGAAGGCGGGAAGCTCCGTTTCAAGCAGATTGAGCAGCCGGTCGACGTTTTCGGCACGGCTGTTGTAGCCCATCAGGCCGATTCTCCAGACTTTGCCGGCCAGGGCCCCGAGGCCGCCTCCCACTTCGATGCCGTGACGGTTGAGCAGATGCAGGCTGAAGGCCTTGCCGTCGATGCCCTCCGGAATCCGGACCGTGGTCAGGGTCGGCAGCCGCAGGGGCTCAGCCACATGGAGTTCGAGCCCCAGCCGCTCGAGACCGGCCCAGAGACGTTCCGCGTTCTGGCGATGGCGGGCCCAGGCATTGTCCAGGCCTTCATCGGCCAGCAGCCTGAGGGCTTCGCGCATGCCGAAGTTCATGTTCACCGGGGCCGTGTGGTGGTAGGTGCGGTTGCTGCCCCAGTACTGATTGAGCAGGGAGACATCGAGATACCAGTTGGGTACCTTGCCGCTGCGGGCGGAGAGCTTGGCTTCGGCCCTGGGTCCCATGCTGAACGGTCCCAGACCGGGAGGGCAGCTCAGGCCCTTCTGACTGCAGCTGTAGGCCAGGTCGACGCCCCAGGCGTCGAGGTGGATCGGCACAGCGCCGAGGGACGTGACCGTGTCGAGCAACAGCAGGCAGTTGTGACGGCGGCAGAGTTCACCGATCCCCTCCATCGGCTGGCAGACGCCGGTGGAGGTTTCGGCATGGACGATCGCCAGGATCTTCGGATGGTGCAGCAGCAGGGCCGCTTCGATCTCAGCCAGGCTGAAGGCTTCCCCCCAGGGGCGCTCGATCGTGTGCACCTCGGCCCGGTAGCGCTGGGCCATGTCCACAAGGCGGTGGCCGAAGTAGCCCTTGACGGCCACCAGAACGCCGTCGCCCGGCTCGACCGTGTTGGCCAGGGTGGCTTCCATGGCAGCGCTGCCGGTGCCACTCATCGGAATGGTGAGGCGGTTATCGGTTTGCCAGGCGTAGCGCAGCAGCTCCTGCACCTCACCCATCAGCTCGATGTAGAGGGGGTCGAGGTGGCCGATCGGACTGCGCGCCAGGGCGGCCAGAACGGTGGGATGGGCGTTGGAGGGTCCTGGGCCCAGCAGCAGCCTCTCGGGTGTGGCGATCGGTTCCAGCGAGAGGCGATGGCGATCGCTGACTGGGGCAGAAGGAAACTGGGTGACCAAGACCAGCGGCGCGAAAGGAAAGAGATGCGAAGCCTACGCAGCAATGGGCCGCGGGCTCTCCAGGGACCGACCGGGGCTAGCGGGCCCGGACGTTGACGGCGCCAAGTCCGCGGACCATGTGGTTGAACGGCAGGCGAACCACATCGGTGGGACCCAGCCCGACTGATTCAAGCCGCTCGCTGACCACATCGGCCAGCAGGTTGATGCTGCGGACGGTAGGCCCGGTGGGAACTCCCAGGCTCTTGTAGGTGTCGTCGAGGCCGTTGAGCACCCGCTCATCGAGGATGGTGGGGTCGTCTGCCACCAGGGCGTAGCTGGCGTAGCGCAGGAAGTAATCCATGTCGCGCAGGCAGGCCGAGAGGCGGCGGGTCGTGTAGGCATTGCCGCCGGGAAGCAGCAGTTCCGGATCCTCCTCGAACAGCCGGCGGCTGGCTTCACGCACGATGTCGGTGGCATCCCGATTGATGATTTCCGCTGCCGCCAGGCGTAACCCGGACTGGGCGAAGTAGCTGGAGATCCGATCGATCGCATCCCGATCGAAATAGCGCCCAAGCTGGTCATACCGACCGATCAGGCCGGTAATGGCATCGCGCATGACGTGGAGATCCGCTGACCTGAGCCGAAAACTAGCACCCGCCTACCGCAAAGAACCCAGTGCAGCCGTGGGATCTGAAGATTTTGACAGAAACGGTTACGCGGCTTCGGGGCTATTCCCGTTGATGCCCTTCCCACTCAGTGCGAGCCCGGGTCCTGCCCGGCAGTGCTCCTGATCCGGCTCGCGGCGCCTGGGCCGATCCGTTGGAATGGGACTTCCTCCAGGTTCAGCTCCCTGATCCAGCCGATGCCTGAAACGGTCAGCAAGATCGCCTACCAGACACTCCAGCAGGGCAAAAGCCTGCTTGGCCTGGCCCATAAGGAGGTGAGCACCAGGCTTCTGGAACTGCTCGCCCCGGGCAGCCTGCCCCAGACCGTTCCAGTCCCTCCGGAGATGTTCGAGCAGTTGCGCAGCTCGATGAATCGCCTCCTGGAGGTCGACTGGCAGGACGCCGAGCGGGGGGTTTATCCCTCCTCCCTGCTTTTTGAGGCTCCCTGGATGCAATGGGCCACCCGTTATCCCCTGGTCTGGCTCGACCTGCCCAGCACCTGGAGCCGACGCTCTCAGCGCAATGTGCGCGACCTCCCCCGGGAGGTGGATCCCGCCGATTTTCCCGCCTACTACCTCCAGAACTTCCACCATCAGACCGACGGCTACCTGAGCGATCGCTCTGCCCTCCTCTACGACCTTCAGGTGGAGATTCTGTTCAACGGCACGGCGGATCCGATGCGCCGTCGCGTGCTGGCGCCTTTGCGACGGGGCCTGCGGGCCTTTCCAGGCCGTACGCCAGGCCAGTTGAGGGTCTTGGACGTGGCCACCGGTACCGGCCGGACCCTGCGCCAGTTGCGAGGTGCCCTGCCGGGAGTTCAGCTGGTCGGGCTCGATCTCTCGACCGCCTACCTGCGGGAGGCCAACCGCTTCCTGGCCCAGTTGCCCGGCGAATTGCCGCAACTGGTGCAGGGCAATGCGGAGGCGATGCCGTTCGCCGATGCCACCTTCCAGGCGGTCAGCTGCGTTTTCCTGTTGCACGAGCTCCCGGGCGAAGCCCGCCAGCAGGTGATCGCCGACTGTTTCCGGCTGCTTGAGCCCGGCGGCACCCTGGTGATGGCCGATTCCGTTCAGATGGCCGACTCTCCGGAATTCATGCCGGCGATGGAGAACTTCCGCCGCATGTTCCATGAGCCCTACTACCGCGATTACATCAGCGATGCCATCGATGGACGGCTGCGGCAAGCCGGATTCGAGGCGATTCACTGCGAATCCCACTTCATGACCCGGGTCTGGAGAGCCACCAAGCCATTCGGATCCCCTGCCTCCTGACGGTTCAAGCTCGGAGCAGCCAGGCCAGCACCAGGCCGGCGCCACCCCAGCGCAGCGCTCTCCAGAACCATTCCCCGCCGCTCTGTTCGGTGCGAAGCGACCTGGGCAGGGGATCCAGCAGCCGCTGGCCCAGCTCCAGGTGCTGGCGGAGTCGGCGGGCCCCGCTGCCGGTGTCTTCGGGTTTGAGCCGTTCGCCGCGGGCGGCCATCGCCAGCAGGGCGGAGAGGCTGTTCAACCACCCCGATGGTCGGCGGCGGCTGGATCTGCGCAGGCCTTTGGGCATGGCGCCAGGATGGATCCCCATGCCGCCCTGCGTCCAGTGACGCCTCCCTCCGAAATCGGCGTTCCCGTTGGGATCGCCCGTGCCAATGATCCTGCTGCGCCGCGCAGCCCCTGGCCGGACGGCAGCCGCCAGCTGGCCGAGGCCCTGCATCGGCTGCTGGTGATCCAGGAGCGCGACTGGCACGCCCACAAGGGGCAGAAGCCCCGCCGCGGGGCCGAGCAGATTGCCGCGGCTCTCGTGCAGTTGGTCGGTGATGACAGCTCTGCGAAGCAACTGGGCGGCGAGGCTCAGGTCCGGGCGATCGCCCTGCTGGAGCAGGGTCTGGCCTGGTTGAAGGGCGACCTCAAGGATCCTGGCTGCCCCAGCCACGGCCGCTAGCTAGGCGGCGGCGGCACAACGCTGACGGTCAGCGCCGGCGTTGTGCGGCCAGTTGGAGCCGGTTGCCCCGACCGCTCCAGCGCACATCATCGAAACAATGGTGGATCAGAAAGAAGCCCCTGCCGCAGCAGGCCTCCGGACTGGCTGGAAGCTCCCTGGTGCGGGAGGCCGGCGGTACGCCGAAGCCCTCATCCTGGATCTGCCAGATGACCCAGCGGGGCGAGAGGATGCGGCGGATCCGCAGACATTTGCTGGGATCACCACCGTTGCCATGGCGGACGGCGTTGACCAGGGCTTCCTGAAGGCCCAGCTGAAGGCCCGCCAGGTTGGCGGCCTGGGCCACCGGCTCCAGCAGCAGCTCCAGCAGCGGTCCGAGCTGGAGGGTTGACGGGGTGATGTAATCCGTCCAGGTGAACGTCTTCCCAGCGAAGAGGTTCAAACGGAAAGGCCTGATGCCGGAAACGGCCTTCGGAAACGCCGATCTCGTCAACAGCTGGAGGTTCCAGGGGAAGCCCCAGGGAACGGTTGACGGGATCTTGAACAGCAAGGTGCTCAAGTGAAGCGGCATCCACTCTTTCGCCCACTGAATTTGACCCTAACCGCCTGTCCCTTCAGCTGACGACTCGCTGTTGCAGAGCGGGATGGCAGAGCAGGGCATCCATCAGCCGCACTCCCCGCAACTGGTTGACCAGGGGCATGTGTCCTTCCGGCGCCTCCAGGGACCAGGTGAATCCGGATGGATAGCGGGTCCAGACCCCGCCGGTTTTCCAGCCCAGCTTCGGCCACAGCAGCGGCCAGCGTCCGCCGACGCTGCGCAGCAGGCGAGCCTGGACCGAGAATCCGAATCGCCCGAGCGAATAGCAGTTCCAGAGCCGGTCGAGGCTCACCAGATCCAGGCCCTCGATCGGTGCCACCTCGCTGAAATAGACATAGCCGCGACCTTCGGCCGCAGGGCCGGCCAGCTGGCGCAGGATGGCACTGGTGAGCCGGTCGGCCTCCTCGAAGGCCTTGCCCATCAGGGCGCTCTGCAGGGGCAGATAGTCGATGCCCTGGGCCGTGCCGAGCTCCAGCCAGCCCTGGGGATAGCGGCAGAGGAAGTCGCTGGCCAGGGCATCCTGCTCCTTCAGCAGCAGGTGGATCAGGGTGCCGGCCACCCAGTCGTCACCGCTGGCATCGAGATGCCCGAGGCTGTCGATGAGCAGGGGACGGAGCTCGGCGGCCCGGGCGTCGAGCTGGTCGAGAAGGCTGCGCCGCTGCCGTTGCGAGCTGGTCAGAAACCGTTCCAGCAGCTCTTCGGCGCTGATGGTGGTGGAGGCGGATGGTCCGGAGAGCATGACGTTCAGCCAGCCTGATCGGGGCCAGCGTGGGTCCACTATGTCAGGACAGGTCGGTCCGGGTCGGGGGGATGGCGGTGCGGCTGGCGATCGAGCCATTTCTGGCCGCCCCGGGGCCGCTGCTCGATGGGCGCAGTCCGGCCGAGTTCGAGCGGGGCCATATCCCCGGTGCCCACAGCCTGCCCCTGTTCAGCGATTCCGAACGGGCCGAGATCGGCACTCTGTTTAAGCAGCAGGGTCGGACGGCGGCCGTCCAGCTCGGTCTCGCCCGGGTCGGCCCCCGGCTGGCCGAGCTGGGGGAGGCCCTGCGGATGCGCTACGAGGGCCAGCCGCTGCGGATTCATTGCTGGCGTGGTGGCCTGCGTTCCGCCAGCCTCGGCTGGCTGGCCGAGACGCTTGATCTGCCGGTGCTGCTGCTGGAGGGTGGTTACAAGGCCTACCGGCAGTGGGTGCTGGCTCGCTTTGAGCAGCCCTGGCCGCTGCGCCTGCTGGCGGGCCGCACCGGCACCGGCAAGACCGATCTGCTGCTGGAGCTGGCCCGGCGCGGCGTGGCGGTGGTGGACCTGGAGGGGCTGGCCCACCATCGGGGCAGCAGCTTCGGTGGCCTGGGCCAGCCGCCCCAACCGAGCACCGAGCACTACGAGAATCGGCTGGCCCACCAGTTGAACCAGCTGGCCGAGGCCGCTGAGATCTGGTTGGAAGCCGAGAGTGTTCAGGTGGGCCGCTGCCGGATTCCGGCCGGGCTCTGGCGGCAGATGCAGACGGCGCCCCGGCTGGAGCTGCGTCGCCCGCTTGAGGAGCGGGTACGGCGGCTGGTGGAGGTGTATGGGGGGCAGGATGGCGCAGCCCTTGCCGAGGCCACCGCTCGGATCGCCAAGCGACTGGGACCGGAGCGAACCAAGGCGGCCCTGGCGGCGATCGCTGCCGGGGATTGGGCAGAGGCCTGTCGCCAGATGCTGGATTATTACGACCGTTGTTACGACCACGATGCCCGGCGAGCACCGGCGCAACAGGCCACCCTCCAGCTCTCTGGGTCGTCTTCGCCGTCTTTGTCGCCGGTGGCCTGGATCGAGCTCGGAGTCTGGCCTGAGCCGACTGTGGCGGAGTTGTTGCTGAACCAGGGCCGGATCAGTCGTGCTGTTTAGGATCGGCGTTTGTTGCCTCCTCCGATGACTGCCATTCAGTTTTTTCGTGGGGTGGATGAACCGGTGGTTCCCGATATCCGCCTGACCCGGTCCCGCGACGGACGCACCGGCCAGGCGCTGTTCGTGTTCGAGGAGCCGGCGGCCCTCGCTCCGGAAACCATGGGCGACATCACCGGGATGTTTCTGCTCGATGAAGAGGGTGAGCTGGTCACGCGAGATGTGAACGCCCGCTTCGTGAATGGCCGCGCCAGCGCCATCGAGGCCACCTACACCTGGAAGACCGAGGAGGATTTCGATCGGTTCATGCGGTTTGCCGATCGCTATGCCGCCGGCCATGGCCTCGGCTTCGCCGAGAAAGACGATGAGCCGGCAGACGATCAGCCCGAGCCGGCGCCCGAGCCGGCGCCGGAGCCGGAAGCAGGTTGAAATTCGGGCAGTGGCTGGGTCTGGCCGGCACCGCGGCGGCCGTCGCGCTGCTCTGGAGCCTGCGTGATGTGCTCGTGCAGGTGTTCGCCGCCATCGTGCTGGCGATGGCGCTCTGCACGCTGGTGGGGTTCGTGCGCCGGCAACTCGGCTGCGGCCGTCCGCTTGCCCTGCTGCTGAGCCTGCTGGGTCTGCTGGTGCTGCTGGTGCTGGCCGTCACCGTGCTGATCCCCCCCTTCGCCGCCCAGTTCGCCGAACTGCTCACCAAGGTGCCTGCCGCCGCGGAGCTCCTGCTGGCAATGGCCCGCAGCGCCCTCACCGAGGCTGCCCGGATGATTTATGGGCGCCAGGACGCCACCCTCGAGCTGGATTGGTTTCAGCAGTTTCAGCAGCTGCTGCCCAGCGGTTCCGAGGGCAGCGCTGCCCTGGCCAGCGGCCTTGGCGAGGGACTCGGCCGCCTGCTCGGCCTGGCCGGCAACCTCGGGGGGGGGCTGCTGCAACTGCTGTTCGTCGTGGCGGTGAGTGTGATGGTGGCGGTGCAACCCACCGCCTACCGGGATGTGGCGGTGCTGCTGATTCCGTCGTTCTACCGACGCCGCTTCCGCCAGGTGCTGGATGGCTGCGGAACCGCCCTGAGCGACTGGATGGTCGGTGTGCTGATCAGCTCCTGCTGCGTGGCCCTGCTCTCGGGGATCGGCCTGATGCTGCTCGGCGTGAAACTGGTGGTGGCCAATGCCCTGCTGGCCGGGCTGCTGAACGTGATCCCCAATGTCGGCCCCACCTTGAGCACGATTTTCCCGGTTTCGGTGGCCCTGCTGGATGCCCCCTGGAAGGCGTTGGCCGTGATCGGCCTCTACCTGGTGATTCAGCACCTGGAGAGCTATCTGATCACGCCATCGGTGATGCAGCACCAGCTCAGCCTCCTGCCTGGCCTCACCCTGACGGCCCAGTTCCTGTTCACGGTGCTGTTCGGCCCCCTGGGGCTGCTGCTCGCCCTGCCGATGGCGGTGTGCCTGCAGGTGATCGTGCGGGAGGTGCTGATCCATGACGTGCTCGATCCCTGGAAACGCCAGCGGTCGCTGGGATGACCAGCCGCACCCTGCTGGGTTGCCTGGCACTGGTGGTGCTCGGGCTGTTGCTCTGGGAGCTGCGCTGGGTGCTGCTGGTGCTGTTCGGCGCCGTGGTTCTGGCCGTTGCCCTTGATGTGCCGGTGACCCAGTTGCGGCGCCGCCTGCCGCTCAACCGGCCTGCCGCCCTCGCCCTGGTGCTGCTGGTGCTGGCTTTGCTGGGCTGGAAGGTGTCGGAGCTGCTGCTGCCTGAGCTGGTGCAGCAGGCCAATGAATTCACCCAGCTGGTGCCGGTGCTGATCCAGCGGCTCGGTGCCCTGGCCGGCCAGTTTCGGGGTCTGCAGACCCTCGAGACGCAACTGCTTGATCTGGGCAGCTGGGACCGGCTACAGCCGCTGGGTTCCCAGTTGCTCGGGGTGGCGGGCAGCACCGCCAACACCACGATCCAGCTGCTGCTGATGGGCCTGCTCGCCGTGCTGCTCGCCCTTGATCCCCGCAGCCACCAGCGCCTGCTGGTCGCCGCCACCCCCCGCTTCTACCGCTCGGCGATGCAGGGCTTGCTGCACGACTGCCGCCAGGCCCTCGGCGGCTGGCTGGCGGGCATGACGGTTTCGGCCCTGACTGTGTTCGTGCTCACCTGGGCGGGCCTGGCCCTGCTGAAGGTGCCGCTGGCCCTGCTGAGCGGCCTGGTCTGCGGCCTGCTCACCTTCGTCCCCACGATCGGCCCGACCGTGGCGACCCTGCTGCCGATGGCCGTTGCCCTGCTGATCTCTCCGGCCAAGGTGGTGCAGGTGCTGATTCTGCGGTTGTTTCTCCAGAACGTCGAGGCCTTCGTTCTCACCCCCGTGCTGCTGAGTCGCACCGTGAATCTGCTCCCCACCGTTGCCCTGATGGCCCAGCTCAGCCTGGGCGCCCTGCTGGGACTGCCGGGTGTGCTGCTGGGTCTGCCCCTGGTGGTGGTGATTCAGGTGGTCTGTCAGCGGGTGCTGGTGGAGCAGATCATGGATCGCTGGACCCTGCCGGGCGGCTAGCTGCCGGCTTCTGGCGGTAGCGACGGATCAGATCCGGTGCGAGCAGCAGCACCGCCACAGCCAGGGGATGCTGAACCAGGGCGGCCCGGAGCGTGACCCAGGTGAAGTGATCGCTGATCAGCTGGAGTTCCGCCCGCAGGTCCCAGAGCGCCAGCAGGATCAGCAGCACCGGCATCAGCGGCAGGCGCAGGCGCCTCATGCCGCGCTCCGGGCGGGGCTGGGGGCGTTGAACAGGGGAAGCAGGGTTGGCGCCACACCGATGCTCGACCAGCTGCCGACGGCAATGCCGACCGTGAGCGCCACGGCGAACCAGAACAGGCTGCTGCCGCCGAAGAAGATCACCGCCAGCAGCGGCAGCAGGGTGGTGAGCGAGGTGTAGAGGGAGCGGGTGAGGGTGGCATCGACGGCCACATCCACCTGATCGGCAACCGGGAGCTGGCCCAGGCTGGTTTTCTGTTCGCGGATCCGGTCGAACACCACCACCGTGTCGTTGACGGAATAACCGGCGACGGTGACCAGCGAGACGGCGAACAGGGAATCCACCTCGATGCCCAGCAACAGCCCCAGCCAGGCGAAGACCCCGCAGGTGATCAGCACGTCGTGGGCCAGGCAGACCAGGGCGAGAAAGGCGAAGACCCGGTCGTAGCGAAAGGTGATGTAGGCCGCGATCGCCGCGAAGCTCACCAGCAGGGAAATCACGCTGCTCTGAAGCAGCTGGGATCCCAGTGTGGGGCCGATCGTGTTGATCGCGGTGCCGGCGGCGTTGAGCGGGCCGATGGCAGTGGTGAAGTCGGCAATCACCGCTGCGCTCTGCTCAGGGCTGAGGGCGGGCAGCCGCAGCAGCAGGGAGCGGCCGCCATCGAGAACCTGGACACTGGCGCTGCCGAGGTTCGGTGCCCGCTCCAGATCTTCCGGTGGCAGTGCCAGATCGGCGAGCCGCTGCTGCATGGCCGGAGCCGTCAGTGGTGTGCAGGCTGCTTCGCAGATCCGCTCCAGCTGAATCTGGGTGCCACCGGTGAAATCAAGGCCGGGGCGGAGCGGGAAGCCGATCGACGGGTTCAGCCAGCTGAGGGCCAGGCCAACGACGCTGAGCAGGCAGGCCAGCCCCGATCCCAGCCAGGCGAGGCGCCGGTAGCGGCTGATCCGGAAGCGGGGGGAGGGACTCTGAGTCACAGGCTGGAGGTGGGGGGGCTCAGGCCACGCCGGCGGGAAGCTGGGTGGCGGGCAGGAAGTAGGTGGGGCGTCGCAGGGCTGGATAGCTCATCAGCAGGCGCAGCAGGGTGCGGGTGCAGGTGAGGGCAGTGAACAGGCTGAGCAGCAGGCCGATCGCCAGGGTGACGGCAAACCCCTTGATCAGCCCGGTTCCGAGCATGAACAGCGCCAGGCAACTGATCAGGCCGGTGACATGGCCATCGAGGATCGAGCTGAAGGCCAGGGAAAAGCCCGTGTCGATCGAACGGATCAGGGTGTTGCCGCTGCGCAGTTCCTCCTTGACCCGCTCGAAGATCAGCACATTGGCATCCACCGCCATGCCGACGCTGAGGATGAAGCCGGCGATGCCGGGCAGGGTGAGGGTGACGGGAATCAGGGAATAGACCGCCAGGTTGAAGAGGGCATAGAGGCTGAGGGCAAGCACCGCCACGGCCCCGGGCAGCCGGTAGACCACAACCATGAACACCCCCACCAGCCCGAGGCCGGTGAGGGCGGCGGTGAGGCTGGTGCGGATGTTCTCGGCACCGAGCGACGGGCCGACCGTGCGGACCTCCACAATCCTGACCGGCAGGGGCAGGGAGCCGCCGCGCAGTTGCACCTCCAGATCCCGGGCCTCCTCAGCCGTGAAATTTCCGGTGATGCTCGCCGCGCCGCCGGTGATGCCGGCCGCGGCGAATTCCTGGCTGACGCTGGCCTCGCTGATCGAGCGGCCATCCAGCACGATGCCCAGCAAGCGGTCTGTTCCGGCGATCGACTGGGTGAGCCGGGCGAAGGCCTCACCCCCCTCCCGGTTGAAGCCGAGGGTGACATCCCAGCCGGGGCCGTTGCTCTGCTGCTGGCGCCCCGCCGTGACCAACCCCTTGCCGGTCAGGCTGGCTGGTTCGTAGAGGGCGACCACCCGCTTGTTCACCTCTTCCAGCAGGGCCTTGATCTGGTCGGCCTCGCCGGCAGCTGCCGGCACCTTCACGCCCAGGCCATCGAGGGCCTTGGCCAGTTCAGCGGCGGGGAAGCTGGCCGGTGGCGGTGGGGTCTGGCCGGATGGCAGACCCCCTTCAGGAGTGGCCGGGCTGCGTCGCTCAAGCCGGGCCAGCACCGCTTCGGCCTGGCGCTTCAGGCGCAGCAGCCCCTGCATCTCCTGTTCGGTGCCGGGCTTCTGGGCGCGGAACTCAAGCAGGGCCGTGGTGCCCAGCACCTTGGCGGCCCGGGTCGGATCCTGTTCACCGGGCAGCTGGAGCAGCAACTGGTCGTCGCCCACGGTCTGGAGGGTGGATTCCGCCACGCCCAGGCCGTTGATGCGGCGATCGAGCACGTCCTTGACGGCCTCCAGCTGTTCCCGCTGCACCTTGGTGATCGCACCGGCGGGCAGCACCTGCAGGGTGAGTTGGCTGCCGCCCCGGAGATCAAGACCAAGCTGGAGCGGGAAGGCGGCCAGCACCGCGCCGGCGGCGATCGCCAGGGCCAGGATCAGGGCGAACCACCCCTGTTGACGTGCCATCTCAGAACACGCCTGTCTTGAGCTGGGTGGCGGCCTTCACGATCTGATGGGGCTGAATGATCGTGAGGTTCTCCAGGGCTCCGTTGTAGGGGGTGGGAATGTCCTGGCTGGAGAGCCGCAGGGGGCGGGCATCGAGATCATCGAAACAGTGTTCCGTGATCAGGGCGATCAGCTCGGCACCGATCCCACCGGTTTTCATACATTCCTCCACCACCATCACCTTGTGGGTCTTGCGGATCGAGCGGGTGATCGTGTCGAGATCGAACGGCTTGAGGCTGATCAGGTCGATCAGTTCCACATCGACGCCCTCCGCCTCCAGCTGCTGCACCGCCTTGAGGCAGTGATGCCGCATCCGGGAATAGGTGAGGATCGTGACATCCTTGCCGGGCCGGACCACTTCGGCCTGGTCGAGGGCGCAGATGTAATCGCCTTCAGGAAGTTCTTCGCTGAGGTTGTAGAGCAGCACGTGCTCGAAGAAGAGCACGGGGTTGTTATCACGAATGGCGGCCTTCATCAGGCCCTTGGCATTGGTGGGGGTGCTGACCGCCACGATCTTGATGCCGGGCACCGCGTGAAAGTAGGCCTCGAGCCGCTGGCTGTGCTCCGCCCCGAGCTGACGACCCACGCCGCCGGGGCCTCGCACCACGGTGGGAATCGTGTAATTGCCGCCACTGGTGTAGCGCAGCATCCCCATGTTGTTGGAGATCTGGTTGAAGGCGAGCAGCAGGAAGCCCATGTTCATGCCCTCCACGATCGGGCGAAGTCCTGTCATGGCGGCTCCGACGGCCATGCCGGTGAAGCTGTTCTCGGCGATCGGGGTGTCGAGAACCCTCCATTCGCCGTATTTCTCGTAGAGATCCTTGGTGACCTTGTAGGAACCGCCGTACTGACCGACGTCTTCGCCGAACACGCAGACCATCGGGTCGCGGGCCATCTCTTCGTCGATGGCGTCACGCAGGGCGTTGAAGAGGAGCGTCTCGGCCACGGAAGGAGAGCGGACCCGGCTGCTGCCGGTGGAGCGGCCAACTTATCTCAGGCCGCCGGAGCAGGCTGCGGAAGCTTCAGCCGCCGGCGGCGAACGTGGCCAGCAGCAGAACGGAGAGCAGCATTCCCGGTGACAGCAGCAGGGCGAGCAGCCCGAGGTCGTGGGGGGTCATCGCAGCAAGCAGGGGTGGGGGTGAAGCCTGGCTGAGCTTAGGAAGGCTTCTGCGCCTGGGCCGGCAGCAGGCTGCGGATGAACACAAGGAACAGGCCCAGGCCCACGAAGGCGCAGCTGAAGGTGGCCAGGAAGCTCATGCCGACGATCAGCGTCTTGAGCGCCGTGGCGATGCTCTGGGCAAACGGCTTGCTGTAGTGCGGCGGATGGAGTGCGTAATAGCCCACCACCCGCTGGCTCAGCAGCAGGAACATCCAGGCGAGCAGACCGCTGGTGAGTGCGCCGGAGAGGAAGCTGAGCGGCCCTTTGCGGACCGGCGGGGCCGGGCTGGTCTCGGCTGGCGATGGCGGCGAATCGCTCATGGGGATGGGGGCGGCACCCCGGGGCGGGCCCCCATGCTGCTGCAGAGGCAACACCAGGCGTCGAACCCCGCCGCGTCGAGGGCCTCACCGAGCTGGGATCGGGCCGCTTCGGCCTGCTCCAGATCGGCGAACAGGGCGAACAGGCTGGGTCCTGAGCCACTCATCGCCACCCCCAGCTGGCCTTCGGCCTGGCGCAGCAGAGCCAGGCCCAGGCGCACGCTGGCCTGCTCCGGCTCGACCACCGCCTGCAGGTCGTTGCGGAGCGGTGGCAGGGCCCGCTCTCCCCGCAGGGCCGCGAGCAGGGGGCCGTGGCGCAGGTTGGAGCGGCGTTGTTCGAAATCGACTTCCTGCTGGAGGTAGAAGTCGCCGCGCAGCTCCCGGCAGCGGCCATAGGCCCAGGGGGTGGACACGCTTGCCGCCGGATCCTTGATCAGCAGCACCGCCAGCGGCTCGGTGGCACCGAGGTCGACAGGCTCCAGCCGCTCGCCCCGTCCGAAGCAGAGCTGGGTGCCGCCCACCAGGCAGAACGGCACGTCCGAGCCGAGTTCGGCCGCCAGGGCGCGCAGGTCGGCATCGCCCAGCCCCAGTTCCCAGAGCTGATTCAGCCCGAGCAGGGCCGCGGCACCGTCGCTGGAGCCACCGGCCAGGCCCGCTCCGATCGGAATGCGTTTGGTGAGGACCAGATCGGCGCCGAGTGAGGCTTGTCCGGTCTGCCGTCGCAACAGCTCCGCGGCCCGCACGATCAGGTTGGTGCCATCGGTGGGAAGACCCGGCTGATCACAGCTCAGGGACAGCACACCGTCGTGGCGGGCTGAGAGGGCCAGGCTGTCGGCCAGCTCAAGGCTCTGCATCACCATGGCCAGCTCGTGGAAGCCATCGGGCCGCAGGCCAAGCACCTCCAGATGCAGGTTGATCTTGGCCGGGGCCAGGGCGTGCAGATCAGCCATGGGATGGCACGGGAGGGAAGACACGGGAACGGCGGGGCGGCATGGGCCTGGTCGGCCCGATTCAAACCCCCCGACTGTCCGTTCCAGTCCAGTTCCTGGCGGGCTCCCTCAGCCGTGCCCGCTGGGCAGGCCCAGCGCCAGGGCCACCCAGCGCCCGGGGGCCAGCTCCTGGGGCCGTTGCTGCAGATCGACGCCCGCCTCGGCGGCGAGGGCGGCGAGGGCATCCGGTGGCAGCAGGCCGGCGAGGCTGTTGCGCAGCATCTTGCGGCGGCTGGCGAAGCAGCGGCGCAGCAGCAGCTCCACCCGCGCGGCAAGAGCGGGTTCCAGCCGTTGATCCGCCGGCCGTGGATCCAGCACGATCACCTCCGAGTGCACCTTCGGCGGCGGCTGAAAGCAGCGGGGCGGCACAGCGCACACCGAGCGGCAGTCGGCCAGCAGCTGCAGCCGCACGCTCAGGGCGCTGAAGGCGCTGCTGCCGGCCCTGGCCCGGATCCGTTCTCCCACCTCCTGCTGCACCAGCAGCACCAGCCGCCGGTAGGGGATCGGCGCCGGCCGGTCCAGCCGGCCCACCAGCCGCTCCAGCAGTGGACCGGTGATGTTGTAGGGGATGTTGGCCACCACCTTGTCCGCCGCCGGCAGCTCCACGCTCAGGGCATCCCCTTCCAGCAGCTCGAAGCGGGGATGGTCGCCGAAGCGCTGCCGCAGGCCCGACACCAGGTCGCGGTCGAGTTCCACGGCCTGCAGCATCGCCGCCGGGGAGGCCAGCAGCCGCTCGGTGAGGGCGCCGCGCCCCGGACCCACCTCCAGCACGGTGTCCTCAGGTTGCAGCTCCGCCGCCGCCACGATGCGCTCCAGCACGCCGGCATCGATCAGCCAGTGCTGGCCGAAGCGCTTGCGGGCGCGATGGGCCCCGAAGGTCATGGCGGCGGGCGGGCGACCCCTCCACACTGCCGCCTGGCCAGCCGGGGCCGCTCAATTCCACGAATTCAGTTCCATTGATCCAGCCGCAGCCAGCGCACCTCCCCCCGCGTCGGTGGCAGGGGCACCAGGGCGAACACCACCTCCACCGGCAGGCTCGCCCGCTCCGGCTGGGTGGCCAGCCAGCAGCCCCAGGCCCGGGCCAGCCGGGCTCGCTTGACAGGGCCCAGGGCTGCTGTGCCCCAGCCGTCGCGTCCGCAGTGCCGCCGACCCTTCACCTCCACCAGCAGCAGGCGGCCGGGTTTGGCCACCACCAGATCGAGTTCGCCCCAGCGGCAGGACCAGCGCCGTGCCACCAGCTGCCAGCCGCGGCTGCGCAACAGCCGCAGGGCCCGCTGCTCGGCCCACTGGCCTGGAATTCGCCGCTGGTTTTTCGACTGTTGCGTTGTGATCGCCCCCATCGAACCGCCAGACCCACTGTTCCTACAGTTCCCATGCCTGTCCCTCCGCTGCCATGGCCGCCCCGTTGCGTTCGCTGTTCACGGGCTTCCTGCTGGTTCTGCTGGGTGGCCTGGGGGGTCTGGTTGCCGGGCTGCTGCCCGGTTGGCCGGTGGCCCCCGCCGCTGCCGCGATGGATTACGCCAAACAGGTGTTGATCGGTGCCGATTTCCACGACACCGATCTCAGCGGGGTGACCTTCAGCCTCACCAATCTGCGGGACGCTGATCTCTCCGGCTCCGACCTGCGCAACGCCAGCCTGTTCGGCGCCAAGTTGCAGGACGCCAACCTTCGCGGTGCCGATCTGCGCCAGGCCACCCTCGATTCGGCGGTGCTGGAGGGCACCGACCTGCGGGATGCGGTGCTGGAAGATGCCTTCGCCTTCAACACCAAGTTCGATCGGGTGGCGATCGACGGGGCCGACTTCACCAACGTGCCCCTGAGGGCCGATGTGCTCAAGAAGCTCTGCGCCAGCGCCACCGGCACCAACCCCGTCACTGGCCGCATCACCCGCGACACACTGGGGTGCCCCTGACGCCGCCTCGCTGATGGCCTTCGACTCCCGCAGCCTTGATCGCCTCAGGGAGCTGGGCCGGCGCCTGCCCCAGCCCCTGCCGGCACCACCGTCCAGCGCGGTGGCAGGGTCAGCGGCGGCGGCAGCGGGCGAGCGGCGCCACCGGGTGGAAACGGAAACCGATCCTGATGCGCTGTTCCACGAGCTGATGCAGGTGAGCCCGGACGGCACGGTGCCGCCTCACCTGTTGCAGCGCCTGCAGGAGCTGGAGTTGAGCCGCCAGGAGCGGCAGCTCCAGGAGCGGCGGATCGAGCGGCTGCCCCCCTCCTCCCCGGCGCCTCCTGCCGGTTCCTCGCCCTCCGCTGGTCGCACCGGTGCCGGGCTCGGCGCGGGCAATGGTGCGGGCGGCAGCGCGGGACGGGGGGGACGCCCCCTGAATCCGCGGCCGGATCGTCGCCTCGCCGCCGACCACCCTGAGCTCTACACCGAGTTTCAGCAGCTGCTGCTGGAGGACGAGGAGGATCCGGCCGGCCCCTGAGCCCGGCGCCCGAGATCGGGCTCATCAGTAGATTTGTACTACTCTGATGGTCTCTGTCGGCTGCCCCCTTGCTCGACGCGATCCGCCCTCTCCCTGTCTTGTCGCTGCCCCAGCCCCAGCCCCTGCCGTTGCGGCCTGATCGCCGTGCCGTGCGGTTGCCCCTGGCGGTGGAATCCGTGGCGGCGGGCTTTCCCTCCCCCGCCGACGATTACGTGGAGGTGGGCATCGACCTCAATGAGCAACTGATCGCGCATCCCAGCAGCACCTTTTTTCTGCGCGTCAGCGGTGATTCGATGACGGGCGCCGGCATCCACCACGGCGACCTGCTGATCGTTGATCGCAGCGTCGAGCCGCGCCCCGGCCGCATTGTGGTGGCCGTGCTGGAGGGTGCCTTCACGCTCAAGCGCCTGGTGCGGCACCAGGGCCGCCTGCGGCTGGAGGCGGCCCATCCGGCCTACCCCCCCCTGGAGCTCCATGACGCCGACGACACCCGCCTCTGGGGCGTGGCCATCCAGGTGATCCACCCGCTCTGATCCAGTGGCCCTGATCCAGTGGCCCCGATCCAGTGGCCCTGATCCAGCCGCCCTGAACCCCTCGCCCTGCCCAACCGATGCCGCTCGCCACCGTGCTGATCGACGGCAACAACTTCTACGCCTCCTGTGAGGCGGCCCTCGATCCGGTCCTGATCGGCCGGCCGCTGGTGGTGCTCTCCAACAACGATGGCTGCATCGTGGCCCGCAGCGCCGAGGCCCGCGCCCTCGGCATCGCCATGGGCACCCCCTACTTCCAGGTGCGCCGCCAGCTGGAGCGCCAGGGGGTGGTGGTGCGCAGCTCCAACTACGCCCTCTACGCCGACATGAGCCAGCGGCTGATGGCCACCCTGGAGCCCTGGGTGGAGGAGCTGGAGATCTATTCGATCGACGAAGCCTTCGGCCGCCTGCACCGGCCGGCCGGCGGAGATCTCACGGCCTGGGGCCAGGCGCTGCGCCGGCAGGTGCGGCGCCACCTGGGTCTGCCGGTGGCGGTGGGCATCGCCGCCAGCAAGACCCAGGCCAAGCTGGCAAACCGGCTGGCCAAGCGCTCCGGGTACCCGGCGGGTGGCGAGCGGGCGGGGCAGTCGCTGGGCGTGTTCGATCTGGGGGCCGTGGCCGATCCCGACCTCTGGCTGGAGCAGGTGCCGGTGGAAGAGGTCTGGGGCATCGGCCGCAAGCTCTCGCGCTGGTGCCGTCTGCGCGGCATCGCCAATGCCCGCCAGCTGCGCGATCTGCCCAGTGGCGAGCTGCGGGCCCGCTGTGGGGTGGTGGGCCTGCGTCTGCAGCAGGAATTGCGCGGCCACAGCTGCCTGCTGCTGCAGAGCGTGGTGCCGGCCAAACAGGAAACCTGCGTCAGCCGCAGCTTCAGTGAGCCGGTCACCAGCCTGGCGGCCCTGCGGGAGGCGATCGCCACCTACCTCAGCCGCGCCGCCGAGAAGCTGCGCCGCCAGCGCCAGCGGGCCGGCACGATCACGGTGTTCGTGCGCAGCAGCCCCTTCAACGGCACCAGCTTCTACGCCAATGCCGCCACCGTCTCGCTGCCGCTGGCCAGCCAGGACACCGCCGTGCTGCTGGCCGCCGCCCTGCCCCTGGCTGCGCGTCTGTTTCGCCCCCACAAGCCCCTGCAGAAGGCCGGCGTGCTGCTGCAGAACCTGCAGCCGGTGGAGCAGTTGCAGCACCATCTGCTTGTTCCCCTGTCGCCGGAGCAGCAGCAGCGCCGCGAGGCGCTGATGGCCACGATCGATGGCCTCAACCGCCGCTACGGCCGCGGCACGGTGCAGTGGGCGGCCTGCGGTCTGCGCCCCAGCTGGGCGATGAAACGGGAGCGCCTCTCAGGCGCCACCACCACCCGGCTGGCCGATCTGCCGGTGGTGCTGGCCTGAGCCTCAGGTCAGGTTGCGCGGCGGCACCGGCCGGCCATGGCGCAACTGCCGCCGCCAGCGCCCGGCCTGGAACCAGGCCGCCGCTGCCAGCACCGCCACCCCCAGCGCACCGGCCGCCGCCGCTGAAGCTCCCCA
Source organism: Synechococcus sp. CS-1326 (assembly GCF_025128115.1). Classification (NCBI taxonomy): domain Bacteria; kingdom Bacillati; phylum Cyanobacteriota; class Cyanophyceae; order Synechococcales; family Synechococcaceae; genus Synechococcus; species Synechococcus sp. CS-1326. The sequence continues at coordinate 114,215 of NZ_JAHLYV010000027.1, forward strand.
CCAGGCGGCGCCGCCGAGTGCCAGCAGCAGCACGGCGGCGAGCATGGGTTGCAGCTGGGCCAGGCGCCGGTCGGCGCCGGAGCAGCTGCGGCAATGGCGGGTGTGACTCTCGTAGCGCTCCAGCAGCGGCGTTTCCCCCAGCCGCTCCGGCAGCGTGGCATCACCGAACGGCTTGCCAGCGCCAGCGCTGATCCAGTCGTGCAGGGCGCGCACGTAAGCATCGGAGCTGGTGGCCAGATAACAGGAGCGGGCCAGCCCGTCGCTGCCGCCCCGGGCTTCCAGCACCCGCTCCTGCCAGTGCAGGAAGGCCTGGTCGTCTTCCAGAACCACGTGGTTGGCCAGGTGCTGCAGCCATTCCGGCCGCAGCTTCAGCAGCCGGCGGGGCAGGGCTGATTCGAAGCGGAAGGGGAAGCGGGCGAACAGCCGGCACTCCCCCGGCCGGATCGGCGTGGCGTACACCACGGTGAGGATGCGGGCGAACCCCTTGGCGGTGAGGTCGTGCCACATCAGGCAGGGGGCCTGGAAGGTGGTGAACTGGGTGCCGAGCGTGCCGCGGCGCGGCCCCTCGGGCCACACGCCGGTGAAGCCCTCCGGCCCGCTGCTGGTCAGCTCCAGGTTCACCGGTCCGGCCGTCTCGCGCTTGCCCACCGTGGCGTGGTGGGTGAACGGCACGTGGCTCACATCAAGCACGTTCTCCAGCAGGGTGAGGGCGTCGTAGGGGAGGTCGCGGAAGGTGTCCTGCACCGTCCACTGCTCCGGCTCCTCCGCCAGCATCGGCAGCAGCGGCAGGGGCGCTGCGGCAGCTGCGGCGGGATCGCCGGCGAAGACGAACAGCATCCCCTGGCCTTCGGCGGTGGCGTAGGCGTGGCAGCGGCTGCGCGGTGTGTCGATCGTGCTGCCGGCCTCGGCCTGGGGGATGATGGTGCAATGCCCCTCGCCATCGAAACTCCAGCCGTGGTAGGGGCACTCCAGCTCGCCCCGCCCATTGAGGCGGCCCTGGGAAAGGGGCACCAGCCGGTGCGGACAGACATCGGCGAAGGCACGCCACTGGCTGGCCTGTCGGTCCCGCCAGATCACCAGGTCGTCGCCGAGCAGGGTGAAGGGGGTGGGACGGTCTGGCCGGAGGTCCTTGAGATAGGCCACCGGGTACCAGGCGCGATGCCAGGACGAGTGAGACAGGGAGGGCATGGCGCCGCGGAAGCACTGGGTGCTGCCGATGCTGGCAGGGCCGGCGGGGCTATCGATCAGGCGGCGGTCGGGGTGGCGGCGAGGGCCTCGGCCAGGCCGGGACAACGCTGGCGGTCGAGGTGAGAGATGTGCTTCCGCTCGTTGTAATAGAGCTCCTGGAATCGCAGGGCATCGGCGTTGAGCGCGGCGAACAGGGCGTCGATGCGGGTTTCCATGTTCACGGCCACCGTTGTTGCGGCTTCGGTCTTTTCCTGCTCCAGCAGCAGGGCGATGCAACGTTCAAGGGTTTCCAGTCGCTGACCCCGCCAGGCATCGAGCAGATGGCGACAGCGCTTGAGGCAACGCTGGCGCTCCAGCACCGCCGCGGTGCCGCGCAGCTGGAGCAGGGGTGCCGAGAGATTCATGGTCTGGAGCTCATCGGGCTCCAGCAGGGGGGTGAGCCGGTTGAGCAGCTCGCTCTGCTCCATCAGCAGCTGGTCGGCCAGCAGGCGGGGCAGATCGAGATCGGCCAGGTCGTCGCCGGGATCCTCGCCACGGTTGATCGCTTCCAGCCGGCCGACGCCGAGGTTGTCCTCCTCCCGTTCGCTGATCGCCGCCCAGAGCAGGCGGTGGTGCTGGAGGGCGAAATCATCGAGCTCACGCAGGCGCAGCTCGCGCCGGATCGCGCCGCGATGGCGGGCGGCATGGAGATAGAGGCGGAGCAGCTCCGCTTCGGCCCGCTCGCGCAGGCCGATCTCACCGGGCTTTTCCCAGCGGCTGGCGCGGCCGTGCCAGCGCTCGCCCTTCACCTGCTGGCGCAGGTCTTCCTCCAGCTTCTGGGCCAGGCGTGCCTGGCCGCCGGAGAGGCGCTCGGCCACCTGCTGCAGGTAGTGGCTGCGCACGGCGCTCTGGGGCAGCTTGCCCAGCAGCGCCACCAGGGCCGACACCGCCTGCTGGAACTGATCGGAGCGGGCCAGGTCCTTGCCCTCCAGCGCCTGCTCGATCTGCCAGTCGAGCCAGAGCGGCGCCTGCTCCAGCAGGGCGCGGTACTCGCCCGCTCCATGCTCCTTGAGGAAGTCGTCGGGATCCTTGCCGGCGGGCAGGTGCAGCACCCGCAGCTCCAGCTGCCCCTGCAGGGCCAGCTGCTCCACCTCGCCGATCGCCCGCTGCGCCGCCCGCACACCGGCGCCGTCGGTGTCGAAGTTGAGCACGAGGCGGCGGCTGTCGCAGCAACGGCACAGCTGGGTGATCTGCTGGCTGCTGAGCGCCGTGCCGAGCGCCGCCACCGCATTGGTGATGCCGGCGGCATGCAGGGCGATCACATCGAAGTAGCCCTCCACCACCACCGCCTGGTCGTCCTTGCGGATGGCGTTGGTGGCGCGGTCGAGGCCGAAAAGATGCTTGCCCTTCTCGAACACCTCCGTTTCCGGTGAGTTGAGGTATTTGGGTTCACCGCCATCGAGGCTGCGGCCGCCGAAGCCGATCACCCGCCCCTGGCGGTCGCGGATCGGCACCATCACCCGGTGGCGGAAGCGGTCGTAGAAGCCGTCGCCGCCCTTGCGTGGCACCACCAGACCGGCGGCCTCCAGCAGCTCCGGTGCCAGCCCCTCCACCTGCTGCAGGTGCTTCAGCAGCCCATCCCAGGCCTCGGGCGCGTAGCCGAGTTCAAAGCTCTCCAGCGTGGTTTCGCTCAGGCCCCGCTGCTGCTTGAGGTAAGCGAGGGCGGCGGCACCGGCGGGGCTGCGCAGCTGGCTGCGGAACCAGCCGGAGGCCAGCGCCAGGGCCCGCAGCAGCGCTTCGCGGCGCGAGAGCTGCTGGCGCAAGCGCTCCTGCTGCGGCCCCTCCACCGTTTCCACCGGCAGCTGGTATTTGCGTGCCAGCTCCAGCACCACATCGCTGAAGCTGTTGCGCTGCAGCTCCATCAGGAACTTGATCGCGTTGCCGCCGGCGCCGCAGGAGAAGCAGTAATAGAACTGCTTGGCGGGCGAGACCGTCATCGACGGCGATTTGTCGTCGTGGAAGGGGCAGATCCCCACGAACTCGCGGCCCTTCTTCTTGAGCACCACGTGCTCGCCCACCACATCGACGATGTCGGCGCGCTCCTTGACGGCCTCGATCGTGCGGGGGTGAAGGCGGGCCTGAGGTGCCGGTGGGCTCAAGGAACGGCGCTACCTGTAGGGGCTTGATGGCAGCCATTCTGCCTGACGCCACCAGAGGTGGGGAGATGCCATGGCCACCGTTGCCGGCGTTGCCTTGCCTAGGGTCAACGACTCTGGCCTTGAGCCGGCTCGGCTGGGATCCGGCATGGACATGCTGCTCAGCGCCCTGGCCTTCAGCCTGATGGGGGTGTGCGTCAAGGCGCTGGGCGGCCGGCTGCCAGTGGCTCAGGTGGTGCTGGCCCGTTCGGTGGTGAGCCTGCTGATCAGCTGGTGGCTGCTGCGCCGGGCGGGCCTCTCGCCCTGGGGACAGCGCCGGTGGTTGCTGGTGAGTCGCGGCGTGCTCGGCACCGCCGGCCTCTACTGCGTGTTTCTGGCGATCGCCGGCCTGCCGCTGGCGGTGGCCACGGTGCTGCAATACCTGCATCCCACCTTCACCGCCCTGCTGGCCTGGCCGCTGCTGGGCGAACGGCCCGGCGCCCGGGTGTGGCTGGCGGTGGCCCTGGGCTGGCTGGGCGTGCTGCTGCTCACCGATCCCGCCGCCCTGGCCGTCTTCCAGCCAGTGGGCACAGCGGCCGGCGTGGCTCTGCCCACCGGGCCGCTGCTGTTCGCCCTGGCCGGTGCGCTGCTGTCGGCCCTGGCCTACGTGAGCGTGCGCGCCTTGCGCCGCAGCGAACACCCGCTGGTGGTGGTGTTCTATTTCCCGCTGATGGCCCTGCCGCTCAGCCTGCCGCTGGTGCTGCTGAATCCGGTGGCACCCAGGCCGGCGGAATGGGGCTGGCTGCTGGGGGTGGGGGTGTTCACCCAGCTGGGCCAGCTGGCCCTGACCCGCGGCCTGATGGCCATGCCGGCGGCCCGCGCCACGGCGCTCAGCTACGTGCAGGTGCCGCTCGCGGCCCTCTGGGGGCTGCTCTGGTTCGGCGAATCCCTCGATCCCGACATCCTCACCGCCGCCGGCCTGGTGCTCGGCTCCACCCTGCTGAGCCTGGGCCGCTGAAGCGTCAGGCCGTCAGGCCATCGCCGTGATCGCGCTGCGGAAGCGGGCGTGGGCCACAGCAAAGAACACCGATCCGATCAGCAGCAAGGCCAGAAACTGAGGCCAGACCACCATGAACGTGGCTCCACGGAAAAGAATGCCCTGGGCCAGCATCACGAAATGGGTGCTTGGTGCTGCCAGCATCAGGGTGCGAACCAGTTCCGGCATGCTTTCGCGAGGGGTGACACCGCCTGAAAGCATCTGCAGCGGCAGCAACACCATCATCAGCAACAGGCCGAACTGGGCCATCGAACGGGCGAAGGTGCCGAGGAAGATTCCCAGTGAGGTGGCAGCGAAAAGGTAGAGAGCCGCTCCGGCGGCGAACAGCGGCAGGGAGCCGGCCAATGGCACCGCCAGCCAGCCGCTCACCACGATCCGCAGGGAGAGCAACCCGGCGCTGAGCACCACCAGGCCCATCGACCAGACCTTGCTGGCCATGATCTCGAAGGGGGTGACCGGCATCACCAGCAGGTGCTCGATCGTGCCCCGTTCGCGCTCCCGGATCAGGGCCGCTCCGGTGAGCACGATGGCGAGCAGGGTGATGTTGTCGATCAACTTGTTCACGGCACCGAACCAGGTCTTGGTGAGTTCGGGGTTGAAGCGCATGCGCATCACCAGGTCCACCGCCGCTGGCGGTGTTGCCTGGCTGTGCTGAACGAAGGTCTGCACCTCGGTGCTGACGATCGATTGGACATAGCCGCTGCCCGTGAGCGCCTGGCTGACCCGGGTGGCATCCACATTGAGTTGAATCGCCGGTGAGCGCCTGGCCAGCACATCGCGCTGGAAGCCGGAGGGGATCACCAGGGCGAAGGTGTCCAGGCCCGCATCCATGCGCTCGTCCATCAGCGGCTGCTCGATCAGCTGCGGCGGCAGAAAGTAGGGAGCTTCAAAGGCGGCGATGATGCGTTCAGAGAGAGGCGAGCGGTCCTCGTCGACGATCGCGATCGGCGCCAGATGGAGCGTTTCCGGCAACACCGTGGCCCCCGCATAGACCGACATCGTGAAGACGAAGACGATCATCATCAGCATGATCGGGTCTCGGGCCAGGCTCCACAGCTCCTTGAGGCCCAGGTGATAGATGTTGGCGCCGCGCATGGCTCAGGTCTCCTGTTTGTTCAGGAAAAGAACGGACAACCCCAGCAGCACCGGCACCGTCATCAGCAGGGCGGTGAAAGGTCGGAGCAGATCGCCGAAGCCCAGTTCCTTGGAGAACGTGCCGGTGGAGATGGTGAGTGCATGGGCGGTGGGGTAGATCGCCCCGATCAGTGCACCGGCCCCCTGGAGGGAGGAGACCGGATCGAGCAGTCCGCAGAAGGAGGTGGCCGGCAGGATCGTCAGCACCGCGGTGGTGAACAGGGCGGCGATCTGGGTGCGCACCAGGGTCGAGATCAGCAGCCCAAGACCGGTGGCGCAGGTCACATAGATCAGGGCACCGCTGGCCTGCGCCGCCACGCTGCCGGTCAGCGGCACGGCGAACAGCGTGACCGCCAAGAGGGTGAGCAGGGTGTAGTTCACCATGGCCAGGGCCACGTAGGGCAGTTGCTTGCCGAGCAGGAACTCCAGCCGGGTCACGGGGGTGGCGTAGAAATTGACGATCGTGCCCAGCTCCTTTTCCCGCACCACCGAGAGCGCCGCCAGGATCGCCGGGATCAGCAGCAGCAGGATCGGGATCGTGGCCGGCACCATCGCCACCAGGCTGAGGATGTCGGGGTTGTATCGAAATCGTGTCTCGATGCTGGCGGCGGCCGGTGCGCTGGACTGGCCCAGCTGACGCCGGGCCCGGTCGGTCTGCCACTGGCCATGGACGCCCTGCAGATAGGAGCGCACCGTTTCAGCCCGCAGCGGCATCGAACCGTCGATCCAGGCGCCGATCGCCGCCGGGTCGCCGCGCTTCAGATCACGCCCGAAGCCCGGTGGCAGCTCGATCGCCACGCTCAGCTCCCCGGAGCGCATGCGTCGATCAAGGGCGTCGTAGCCATCCAGGGGTGGATGTTCGATGAAGTAGCGCGATCCGGCCAGGTTCAGCGCGTACTCCCGACTCGCCGTGCTGTCGTCGCGGTCGAGCACGGCGTAGGGCAGATCCTCCACATCCATGTTGATGCCGAAGGCCATCACCACCATCAGGAAGAGGCTGCCGAGCACCGCCGTGGTGATCCTGATCGGGTCGCGGCTCAGTTCCAGGGCTTCGCGCCTGGTGTAGCTGCCCAGCCGTTGCAGGCTGAAGCCCTTCCCCTCCCATGGCGAACGCTCCAGGCCGGCCGGAGGGGGCGCGGCAGCGGTGATCGCGGCGGCAGAGGGGTTGGCGTCTGTGGCTCCGCTCGCCTCCTCCAGGTAGCCGATGAAGGCCTGCTCGAGCGTGGCGGCGCCCCGCCGCACCATCAGGCCGGCGGGGGTGTCACTGACCAGGACCCGGCCGGCATGCATCAGCGAGAGGCGATCGCAGCGCTGTGCCTCGTTGATGAAGTGGGTCGAGAGGAAGATCGTGACGTGATCGCTGCGCGAGAGATCGATCAGTTTCTGCCAGAAGATGTCCCGGGCGATCGGATCGACCCCCGAGGTGGGCTCATCGAGGATCAGCAGCTCGGGCCGGTGCACCAGGGCCACCGCCAGCGACAGCCGCTGGCGCACCCCCAGCGGCAGGGTCCCCGGCAAGGCGTCAGCGAAATCCCCCAGGCCGAACTGCTGCATCAGGTCGGCGCAACGGGCGGTGATCTCCGCCGCCTGTACCTGGAACAACCGAGCGTGCAGCACCAGGTTCTGATGAACCGTCAGCTCGCTGTACAGCGAGAACGCCTGCGACATGTATCCCACCCGGCGCCGGGTGCGGAGGTCGTCGGCGTTGAGCGGCCGCTGGAAGAGGCGCACCTGGCCGGAGCTGGCCGGCAGCAGCCCTGCCAGCACTTTCATCGTGGTCGACTTCCCGCAGCCGTTGGAGCCGAGGAAGCCGAAGATCTCGCCACGCTCGATCCGCACGTTGACGCGGTCCACGGCAAGGAATGTGCCGAAGCGTTTGCTGAGCTCAATGGCCTCGATCGCCACCTGGCCATCGCCCGGTGGGCGGGCCGGAATGGTGACCGGGTGGTGTCCCTGGCGCCTCGCCTCCGGCAGCAGGGCGATGAAGGCGGCCTCCGGCGTGGTGGTGCCGGTGCGCTGCAGCAACTCCACTGGGCTGCCGCTGCTGAGCACGCGGCCGTTGTCCATCGCCACCAGCCAGTCGAAGCTGGCCGCCTCCTCCATCGAGGCGGTGGCCACCAGCACGCTCATCGCTGTGTGTTCGCGTCGGATGCCGGCGATCAGGTCCCAGAACTGACGGCGCGAGAGCGGATCGACCCCGGTGGTGGGTTCATCGAGGATCAGCAGGTCGGGGTTGTGGATCAGGGCGCAGCAGAGGCCGAGCTTCTGCTTCATTCCGCCGGAGAGCTGGCCGGCAGGGCGGCTGCCGAAGCGGCCCAGCCCGGTGCGCTCCAGCAGGGCGGCGCGGCGGCTGCGACGCTCCGTGCGTCCGAGGCCGAACAGGCGCGCGAAGAAATCCACGTTCTCGTTGACGGTGAGCGTCGGGGAGAGGTTGTTGCCGAGGCCCTGGGGCATGTAGGCGATGCGGGGGCACACCTGGCGGCGGTGGCGTGGGTTGGCCATGTCACCGCCGAGGACGAGCACCTGGCCCTGCTGCACCCGCCGGGTTCCGGCCGCCAGCGCCAGCAGGCTCGACTTCCCCACCCCATCCGGGCCGACCAGGCCGCTGAGCATGCCGCTGGCCACGTCGAGGCTGACGCCGGCGAGGGCGCAGGTCGCGCCGAACTGCAACCGCACCTCGCACAACTGGATGACCGGTGGCGTCAACCCGGCACCTTCACCGTCAAATTCGCGGGCCAGGGGACTCTGGGATCAAGCCGCACATAGGCCATGCCGGGCAGCCCGGTCTTGACGCTGCGGATGTGGCGTTTGAGCAGGGCGGAATCGATCCGGGCCTTGATCCGGAACATCAGCTTCTGGCGTTCGATCGCCGTTTCCACTGTCTTGGGGGTGAACTGGGCCACGTCGGCAACGAAGCTGACCTGCGCCGGGATCACCAGCTGCGGAGCGGCATCCAGCACCAGATGGACCTCGGAGCCGAGCCGCACCCGCCCGGCCTGGTCCGTTGGCAGAAAGAAGGTCATCGAAACGTCGGAGAGGTCGACCATGTTCAGCACCTTCCCCCCCGCGCTCAGGACTTCACCGGGCTGGGCGACGCGGTACTGGACCCGCCCATCGCGGGGAGCCTTCAGCTGGCTGTCGGTGATGTCGGCCCGGATCGCTTCGATCCGGGCCTGGGCGGCCGTCACCGACGACTCCGCTTCGATCACCAGGGAACCTGCCGTGCTGATCGCGGCGCGGCTGGCCGCCACGGTCGCCTGGGCTGCGGCGACCACCGCATCGGCACCGTAGAAGCTGGCGCGTGCATCGTCGAGGTCCTGGGCCGAGACGGCACCGCTGACGAATAGCTGCTCCTGGCGGCGCCGGTGGCGGCGGGTGTCTTCGCGCTCGGCGCTGCGCTGCACAACGACGGCTTCGGCGGCGGTGCGTTCACTGCGCCGCTGCAACACGGTGCTCTCGGCCGTTTCGACGGCCCTGGTGGCCTTGCGCAGATCCGCCTGCGCTCCCCTCAGCTGTGCCGTCAGCACGTCGGTATCCATCCTGGCCAGGACCTGGCCGCGCACGACGAAGTCCCCCTCGTCCTTGAGCACCTGATCAATCCGGCCTGCCGCTTTGGTGGCCACGTCGATTTCCACCGCCTCGATCCTTCCGTTGCCACGCGCGAAGCTGTCAGGAAGCTGCGTCGGCCTGGAGGCCTGCCAGACGGCGAAGCCAGCGCCTCCCCCGGCCACGAGCAGGCCGCCCAGCACCAGCAGCCAGCGGCCTCGGATCATCGTGGGGTGCTCGGAACGATCGGACGACCAGGCGGAGGAAGAACTTTTCTGTCGTCTTAGCCAGAAGGCTGACTCCTGACCGAGCGGCTGCGATTCCGTCAGCAAGTCGACATGGAGCTGGCGCCAGCGGCCGCTGAAGCGGCATCACCGTGAAAACACTGGTGAGCCGGGCGCCTATCCCTTGAGCGGCAGAGGATCGCTCACCCAGCCGGGGCTGCCGTTCTGGTCCCTGGGCCGGGCCAGGCGCCAGCTCTGGCCCTTTTCACCCCGTTGGAGAAACAACTCGAAGCCGCTGTCGACCCGGTAGGGGTCCTCCGCCAGCCGCCAGTCGAACTGGCCGGTGAGGTGCAGCCCCCTGGCTTCCCCGATCGTGATGGCCTCCTGCCGCGCCACCCGCACCCGGCTCACCTGGGGCGGTCCCGGCGGCGGCAGGTCGAGTGCCTGGGCGATCGATTGCTGGGTCAGGGCGATCTGCAACTCCAGGGCATCCAGCAACACCTGCCGGGGCGGCTGGCCGACGCCCTGGCAGCCCGTCAGGCTCAGCAGCAGGGCCAGCAGCAGCACCAGCAGCGCCGGCAGCGGCCGCAACCGACGACTGGCGTCAACGGGCAGAGCGGGCAGCATGGGAGATCTTCAACGTGTCCCCATGATCGGCTGGCTGCAGGGCACCGTGGCGGAGCAGTGGCAGCAGGGCAATCGCTGCGGTCTGCTGCTCGCCTGCCAGGGGGTGGGCTACGAAGTGCAGCTCACCCGGCGCCACTGGGATGGCCTGCCGCCGGCCGGCAGCAGCCTGGTGCTCTACATCCACCAGGCCATCCGCGAGGACAGCTGGACCCTGTTCGGCTTCGGGGCCCGCCATGAACGTGACCTGTTCCGTCTGCTGGTGGCGGTCAGCGGCGTCGGCCCCCAGATGGCCCTGGCGCTGCTCGGGGCGATGCCGACCGAGGAGTTGGTCAGGGCGATCGTGCAGGCCGATCTGCGGCTGCTGGCCAAGGCGCCCGGGGTGGGCAGGCGCACCGCCGAGCGGCTGTCCGTGGAACTGCGCAGCAAGCTGGCAGAGGCGGTGGATTTCGATGAGACGGATCCCGGTGAGCTGGCCGTCGATGCCGCCAGCCAGCCGGCGTCAACCACCCGCGACGATGTTCAGATCACCCTGACGGCGCTTGGTTACGAGCCCCTTGAGATCAACCGGGCCCTGCGGGCGGTGGGCCGCCAGGGACTGGCACCGGAGCTGGGAGCCGATGACTGGTTGCGGGAGAGTTTGCGCTGGCTGTCCCAGCAGGTCGCCTGAGGGCCGCCGGGACGGTAGGTTGTCGGTTTGCACCGTCAGGGCTCAACGTCGGCATGCCGCTCAATACCACCAAAAAACAGGAGCTGATCAACGGCCATCAGACCCACGGCACCGACACCGGCTCCGTTGAGGTCCAGGTGGCGATGTTGAGCGAGCGGGTCGTCCAGCTCACCGGCCATCTCCAGCAGAACAAGCACGACTTCTCCTCCCGCCAGGGGCTGCTCAAGATGATCGGCCGTCGCAAGCGGCTGCTCGGCTACCTCCGCGCCCAGAGCGAAGAGCGCTACAGCCAGCTGATCGCCAAGCTCGGCATCCGGGGCTGATCTCTCGCCATGGCAGCGAAGCGCAAGCCCCTGCCGTTCAAGCCCGACCGAGCTGCGGCCGCCAGGGCTGCCGGTGGGGGCAAGCCGCAGCCCAAGGCCAAACCGGCAACGTCCAAAGCCGCCAGGACCTCAGGCTCCCAGGTGATCCCATCGGCGGTGGCCAACCGCATGGCCCGCCGCATCGCGATCGCCACCGGGGTGCCCTCGTTCCTCGGTATGGCCGTTTTCGTGGCCAGCTACCTGCTGGTGAGCCGTGACATCCTCGCCATCCCCACCGTGGCCACTCTGGCCGCTTCCGGTGGCTGTTTTCTGCTTGGCCTGCTCGGGCTGAGCTACGGGGTGCTGTCGGCCAGCTGGGAGGAAGCGGCCGGCAGTTGGTTCGGTGCTGAGCAGATCGGGCTGAACCTGCGGCGGGTGGGTGCTTCGCTCAAGGCGATGCGGCAGGGGGGCAAGGCCTGAGGCCCAGCCCAGGCCGTTGGGGCCGACTGACGGAAGACGGACGGATGTCCGATGGCCGGGCTTGCTGCGACTGCAAGCGGGTTTCTGTCGACTTTGTGTGGCGGGCTTCGGCATGGCTGGCTAGTGGTGGGGTGTTCTTGCAGAGCCACCCAGCCATGACTACGAACAAGGGAAACCCGATGGGCTTGATTCTTGCGGTGATCGTCCTGATCGGCTCGTTGGTTTTTCAGGCCCCGGCCATTGCCATGACCAGCCACCCAGCCAACGCACCGTTTGCTGCCAACATCAAGTCCAAAGATCTCTCCGCCTCCGCCAAGCAAGTGGAAGGCCGGCTCCAGGCCGCCCACGGAGAACTCATGGGTGATCCCGGCGAAACGATCAAAGGACAGGCCAAGCAGGTGCAGGCTGCAGCGATGCAGGCTGGGTCCGATCTCAAGCAAGGTGTGAAGTCTGCGGCTGACTCATTGGCGGATTCGGCAGCAAAGGCAGCCGACAAGATCAAATGATCCCCGCCTGAACAGCTGGCCTCTGGCGAGGCAAGCCCTTTTGGCCAGACGATCCCGGCCACAGTGCATCCAGGCTTGTGCAGCTTCCCCTCGCCCTGCGGGGCGGCTGTTCAGCGCTGATAAGCCTGCGGTTGATCTTCAGCGCTCGCGTCGTTTTTCGTTATCAGGTATTGCCTTGCTGCATGCGATCAGGTCTGTTGCTGGGATAGCCGGTTGTGGTTTGATCTCGGCTTCTCCGATGGCCACCCAGGCCAGAACCCTCGATCAGAGCAACATCGTGATGCGTTTCTGTCAGCTTGCCGTCAATACGGAAGTGGAGCGTTCCGGCCTGGCTGTGCCGGCAGGGTTGACCCAGTTCACCTGTCAATGCTTTCTCAGGCATCTCGACCTTGGTCGCTCCCTGAATGCGGCTCAGGTGAACTGCAAGCAGGAGGCAGTCCGCAGGTACAGGCTCTGATCACAGCGTTGAGTGCTTGCCATGATTCCGTGATATCACCCCTCAGACCAGCTGCAGCGGTGAGCGCAGCCGGGCTGTGAACGATGCGGCGGTGAGTGTGTCCAGGGCGGCAGCGCCATCGCGCACGCAGAACTGATAGCCCAGCCGCACATAGCGCGACTCACTGGCCTGGCGCACCATCGCCACCACCGGCACCCGTACCCCCGCTTCCTCCTGGTCGGGCCGGTGGCGCACCAGGCATTCGCGCAACTGATGCTGCACACCGATGTCGGCGGCGTCTTCGGCCTGCAGTTCCACCATCAGGAACTGCAGCGCATCGATGGCGCGGCAGTCATCGAGGATCAGCTGCACCCGCTCGTCCCGCCTGTCCACCGAAGCCCAGACCAGCAACCTGGCATCCAGCATCAGATGGTCGGCGAGGCGGGCGAAGGTTTTCGGAAACACCACCGCTTCAGCGCTGCCGCTGAGATCTTCCAGTTGCAGCACCGCCATCCGATCGCCCTTGCGGGTGGTGAGGGCCCTGATGTCCGCCACCATCGCCACCACGCTGACGCGGGCCTTGTCGGGCTGCTCCTCCAGGCTGGCCAGGGAGATCGGGGTGAGCAGCCGCATCGGCCGGCTCAGCTGCTTGAGCGGGTGATCGGAGAGGTAGAAGCCCACCAGTTCCTTCTCCAGCTTCAACTTCTCGTTGGGGGGATAGTCGGCGACCGCAGCGGCCCGGGGGGCTGTGGCCGGTTCAGGGGCGGCAGCGGAGCCGAGCAGATCGAACAGATTGCCCTGGCCGCTGGCCCGGTCGCGGGCGCGGCTGCCCGCCCAATCCAGCACCAGATCGAGATCGGCCATCAGCTGGGCGCGGTTGGCGTTGGGCTCGAGGGCATCGAGGGCGCCGCAGTGGATCAGCGATTCCAGCGCCCGCCGGTTGATCAGGCCGGCCGGCAGCCGGTCGCAGAGATCGGCGAGGGAGGTGAAGGGCCCACCGGTGAGGCGAGCCTCCAGCAGCTGGCGGATGGCGCCATCACCGAGGTTGCGCACCGCCGAGAGACCGAACAGGATGCGATCGCCGGTGGGGGTGAAGTCGATGCCGGAGGCATTCACATCGGGTGGCATCACCTCGATGCCCATCGATTGGCAGTTGCCGATGTAACGCTGCACCTTGTCGGTGGCTCCGGCATTCACCGTGAGCAGGGCGGCCATATAGGCCACCGGGTAATGGGCCTTGAGGTAGGCGGTCTGATAGGTGACGGCGCCGTAGGCGGTGGAGTGGCTCTTGTTGAAGCAGTATTCGGCGAACAGCACCATCTGCTCGAACAGGGCTTCGGCCACCGTGGCGTTCACGCCCCGCGCCGTGGCACCTTCCACGAACTGGCTGCGGTGTTTCTGCATCTCCGACACCTTCTTCTTGCCCATGGCGCGGCGCAGCAGATCCGCTTCTCCGAGCGAATAGCCGGCCAGATCCTGGGCGATCCGCATGATCTGCTCCTGATACACCATGATCCCGTAGGTTTCCTTGAGGATCGGCTCCAGGGCCGGGCAAGCGAAATCGATCGCTTCGCGGCCGTGCTTGCGGTTGATGAATTTAGGGATCAGTCCGGCATCAAGCGGGCCGGGGCGGTAGAGCGCCAGGATCGAGGAGATGTCTTCCAGTGAGGAGGGTTTGAGGTCGCGCACGATCTGGCGCATGCCGCTGGATTCCAGCTGAAAGATGCCTTCGAGATCCCCGCGGGCCAGGAGCTCATAGGTGCCGGGATCATTGGCCGGCAGGGCATCGGGGTCGATGCGTTCACCGCTGCCCTGCTCGACCAGATCCACCGTTTTATCGATCATGGTGAGATTTCTGAGGCCGAGGAAGTCCATCTTCAGCAGCCCCATCGCCTCCACGTCTTCCATGAAGTACTGGGTGATCACCTGGCCGTCGTTGTTGCGTTGTAGCGGCACCAGCTCATCGAGCGGTTCGGCGGCGATCACCACCCCGGCGGCGTGCACACCGAAGGTTTTGTTGGTGCCCTCGATGCGGCGGGCCATGTCCACCCAGCGGCGCACATTGGCATCGTTTTCATACTTTTCGCGGAACTCCACCGCCGGTGACTCCGGCCCGATCATCTCGGCGAGCTTGGCGGGTTTGCCGCGCACCACCGGAATCAGCTTGGCGAGGCGGTCGGCATCGCCGTAGGGGATGTCGAGCACGCGGGCCACATCCTTCAGCACCGCCTTGGAGGTCATGCGGTTGAAGGTGATGATCTGGGCCACCTTGTCGTCGCCATAGCGCTGGGTGACGTAATCGATCACCTCGCTGCGCCGCTCAATGCAGAAGTCGGTGTCGATGTCCGGCATCGACCTGCGTTCGGGGTTGAGGAAGCGCTCGAACAGCAGCCCGTGCTCCACCGGATCGAGTGCGGTGATGCCAAGCGCATAGGCCACCAGCGAGCCTGCCGCCGAGCCCCGGCCCGGACCCACCGGAATGCCCTGCTCGCGTGCGTAGCGGATGTAATCCCACACCACCAGGAAGTAGGTGGGGAAGCCCATCTGCTCCATCACCTGCAGCTCGAAGGCCAGCCGCTCGCCATACACGGGCTCGAACGGATCAGCGGCCGAGAGCCCCAGCCGCTGCCGCAGGCCCTGCTCACTCACCTCGCGCAGATAGCTCACCGCCGTGTGCCCGGTCGGGATCGGGAAGCGCGGCATCTGCTGGCGGCCGAGGATGTCGTAGGCCTCCACTTTTTCGGCCACCGCGGCGGTGTTGGCGATGGCACGGGCCACCACCGCTGGCTCGAGGTGATCGGCGAACAGGCGGCCCATCTCCGCCTCGCTCTTGATGTATTCGGTGCCGGTGTAACGCAGGCGCTTGACGTCGGTGACGAGCTTGCCGGTGAGGACGCAGAGCAGGGCGTCGTGCGCTTCCACATCACCGCTGGTGAGGTAGTGGGCGTCGTTGGTGGCGATCAGCTCGATGCCGAGTTCAGCGGCGATGCGCACGATCTCCACGTTCACGATCCGGTCTTCCGGCGAGCCGTGATCCTGGATCTCCAGGTAGAAATCGGCGCCGAACAGCTCCTGATACCAACGGGCCACATCACGGGCCACATCCGGGCGGCCGCGCAGAATCGCCTGGGGAATCTCACCGCCCAGGCAGGCGGTGGCCACGATCAGGCCTTCGCTGTACTGCGTCAGCAGCTGCTTGTCGACGCAGGCGCGGGAGAAGATGCCCCGGCCGCGCATGCCGCGCAGGTGGCTGATGCTGGTGAGCTTCACCAGGTTGCGGTAGCCGGTGGCATTCTTGGCGAGCACCACCAGGTGGTAGCGGCGTTCTTTCTTCGGCTGCGGATCCTCGATCGAGCCGTTGATCACATACATCTCATTGCCGATGATCGGCTTGATGCCTGCCTTGGTGCACAGCTTCAGCAGCTCGATTGCGCCATACATCACCCCGTGATCAGTGAGGGCGAGGGCCGGCATGCCCAGCTCCACGGCCCGCTCCACCATCTGCGGCAACTGGCTGGCCCCGTCCAGCAGGCTGTAGTCGCTGTGGTTGTGGAGCGGAACGAAGGCCAAGGGCAGTGGGTCGCTGCCGCCAGCCTAGGGGAAAACCACTAGATCCAGGCTCTCTGCCGGGCCGTGCGG
The DNA here is from genome assembly GCF_025128115.1 of Synechococcus sp. CS-1326. NCBI lineage: Bacteria > Bacillati > Cyanobacteriota > Cyanophyceae > Synechococcales > Synechococcaceae > Synechococcus > Synechococcus sp. CS-1326. Next base: position 130,135 of record NZ_JAHLYV010000027.1, read on the forward strand.
GGCTGCAGACACCAGATCTGGGGTGTGCAGCCGCTGCGCTCAGGTGATGATGCCGATCAAGGCGATTGGCAGCTGGTCCTATTGCCGATCCAGCAGAGTTTCCCTGCGTACGTTGATCGTGATCTCACAGGAGCATCACGCCAGGTCCGTAGTCCTTCAGGGCACGGTCGTCGCTGAGCAGGAGCACCCCTTCTGAGCGGGCCTGGGCGATCAGCAGGCGATCGAACGGGTCTTTGTGGTGGGGAGGCAGGAGCGCCGTGGCGGCGGCATGGTCGGGGGTGATCGCCAGCAACGCGAAACCCGCCTGCTGGGCTGCTTTGACCAGGGCCTGAGGGGACACCGGCAGCTTGCCCAGCTGATGTTTGATGGCTGCCTCCCAGATCGAGGCGGCGCTGACCAGACAGCGGGCCCCACACAACCGTTCCTCCCATTCCCTGGAGAGGCGTTGGTCCCCGCTCAGCCACCAAAGCAGCACGCAGGTGTCGAGCAGGTAGCCGCCTCCAGCGGCCATCAGAGCCATCCCTCGGATTCGCCACCGAGCAAGGCCGCCACCGCGCCCTCAACCTCCGGGGCGAAGGCGGCATCGATGCAACCTGCCTCCAGATCCAGCGATCCCCGCCCGCCCAACCGGTGGGCGGGGCTGCCCGGCACCAGCCGCACCAGTGGTTTGCCCGCCCGGGCGATCCAGACCTCCTCACCGTCGAGGGCGGCCTGAACCAACTCGGAGAGCTGGGCTTTTGCTGCGTAGAGGTTGGCTTGTCGCATGGGCAAACAGCCCGTTTCCTCCCACACTAACTTAGTCAGACCAGCTCCTCAGAGAGCTTCAGGGGGCTGTGGATCTCTGGCTCGGCAGGGCTGGCATCGGCCCCCAAAAAGGCGCACATCAAGTGGCACACCTAGTGGCACACCAAGGAGACCACCTTCGAACTGGCGGAAGGCTGCTCAGCCCACAAGCTCAGGCCACCAGCGCCGCCACCGGCCGGTTGTCCATCACCCGCGCCGCCTGTTCGTAGTGGTGGGCCACCTGCAGCAGGCGCGGCTCCTCCAGCACACCGGTGATCAGCTGCAGGCCGATCGGCAGGCCGCCGTCGTCGAAGCCGCAGGGCACATTGATCGCCGGCAGGCCCGCCATGTTGGCTGGAATCGTGAGCAGATCGGCCAGGTACATCGCCAGGGGGTCGTCGGCGTGGGCGCCGAAGCGGAAGGCGGTGGTGGGCGAGGTGGGGGTGAGCAACACATCCACCTGGCCGAAGGCGGCGTCGAAGTCGCGGCGAATCAAGGTGCGCACCTGCTGGGCCTTTTTGTAGAAGGCATCCACATAGCCAGCCGAGAGGGCGTAGGTGCCGATCAGGATGCGGCGCTGCACCTCATCACCGAAGCCCTCGGCGCGGCTGCGGGCGGTCATCTCTGCCAGGCTGCCGGCTTGCCCGGAGCGGAAGCCGTATTTCACGCCGTCGTAGCGGGCCAGGTTGGCCGACGCCTCCGACGGAGCGATCACGTAATAGGTGGCGATGCCGTCGTTGAAGCGGGGGCAGCTCACCTCCACCAGCTCGCAGCCGAGCGCCTCCAGCTGGGCGGCGGCCGCCAGCACCGACGCCTTCACCTGGGGATCCAGCCCCTCCTGCTCGAAGCATTCGCGCACAAGACCCACGCGCAGACCGGTGATGGGTTGCCGCAGCGCGGCCCGGTAATCCGGCACGGGGGCCTGCAGGCAGGTGCTGTCGCGGGGGTCGGCGCCGGCGATCACCTGCAGCAGCTCGGCGGCATCGGCCACGCTGCTGCTGAACGGACCCACCTGATCCAGCGAGCTGGCGAAGGCCACCAGCCCCCAGCGGCTCACCCGGCCGTAGGTGGGTTTGAGCCCCACCACGCCGCAGAAGGCGGCGGGCTGGCGGATCGAGCCGCCGGTGTCGGAGCCGAGCGCGGCCACCGCTTCACCGGCGGCCACCGCCGCCGCACTGCCGCCGGAGCTGCCGCCCGGCACCCGCTCGGGATCCCAGGGGTTGCGGCTCGGCCCGAAGGCGGAGGTTTCCGTCGAGCTGCCCATGGCGAACTCGTCGAGGTTTGTCTTGCCCAGCAGCACGGCGCCGGCCTGCCACAGCCGCTCGGTGACGGTGGATTCGTAGGGCGGCACGAAGTGCTCCAGCATGCGGCTGGAGCAGGTGGTGGTGATGCCCTTGGTGCAGAGGTTGTCCTTGATGGCCAGGGGGATGCCGGCCAGCGGTGGCAGTGCCTCGCCGGCGGCGCGGGCCGCATCGATGCGGTCGGCATCGGCGCGGGCCCGCTCGGTGGTGACCTCCAGGAAGGCATGAACGGTGGGCTCCACCGCTGCGATCCGGGCCAGATGCTGATCGGTGAGCTCCCGGGCGGAGAGCTCTCCGCTCTGCAGCCGCTCACGCCATTCGGCGATCCCCATTGCATCTGTTGCGGCGATCGGCCGACGCTATCAGCCAGGCCCGAGCAGTTCGGTGAGCGGTTCGCCCCGGTTGAGACGGACCACCTCATGGCTGAGCGAGGCGGGTGCCTCGGCCTGCAGATCGGCCAGAAAGGCCGGCAGCTTGTTCTCCAGCTCCCGACGCCTGAGGAAGGGACCGAACCAGTAGATGACGTCCGGGGATTCGGTCTGGACCTTCGCCCACCAGGCCAGGCCAAGACCATTGGCCAGGCTGCGCAGGGGTTGAAGGAGCGCGTTCATGGAAGACGATCGTCTGGGCCCATTGTGCCCTTGACCTGCCTGACCGGGCCGCGCTTGTCGTCGCTCACAGTTCGATGTCCCCCGCAAAGCTGGCGGGCAGCTCTTCAGGTTCTGGGGCCACCGCCTCGGCCACGGCAGGATCCGCCGCCGCCGGGTCGGGCGCTGTTTCTGCCTCTGCAACTGTCTCTGCCTCTGCAACTGTCTCTGTCTCTGTCTCAGGATCGAGTAGGGGATCAGAGTTGAGGCTGGGATCAGGATCGAGCTCAAGGTCGATCGCAGCCGATTCCGGCACGGAAGCGGCCTGGTGGGGCAACTGGGGCCGCACGATCCGGGGAGCTGGTGCCGTGCCGGTGATCGGCTTCATCCAGCCGCGGCGGGCCACTTCGTAGAGCAGCAGGGCGGTGGCCACCGAAGCGTTCAGGCTCGGCGTGGCGCCGCGCAGCGGGATGCGGATCAGCTGGTCGCAGTGCTTGCGGGTCAGCATCGAGAGCCCCTGGGATTCCGAGCCCGTGACCACCACCAGGGGGCCGTCGAGATCGGCCTCGATCAGGCTGACCGTGCCCTCCTCGGCCAGGCCGACGACGCGGTAGCCCTCGTCCTTGAGCTGCTCGAGGGATCGGTTGAGGTTCACCACCTTGGCGACAGGGAGATGCTCCAGCGCCCCCGCGGCCACCTTGGCCACCGATCCAGTCAGTCCGGCATTGCGCCGCTGGGGCAACACCAGCCCATGGGCGCCGAGGGCCTCGGCGCTGCGCACGATCGCCCCCAGATTGTGAGGGTCGGTGAGCCCGTCGACGGCCATCAGCAGGGGCGGTTCGCCAATGTCACGGCACCCTTCGATCAGGCTCTCGAGATCCAGGGTGTCGGCGGCGGCCACCTGGAGCACGATCCCCTGGTGGACCGCGCCGCCGGTGAGCTGGCCGAGGCGGGCCCAGCTCACCTCTTCGACCAGCACACCGCCCGCCTTGGCTTCGCGCAGCAACTGCAGGAAGCGCGGGGCGAAGCGAAGCTCTGGGGTGCACCAGATGCGATGAATGGGTCGCTCACTCTCCAGGGTGGCCTGGGCTGAATGGCGGCCCCAGATCATGTCTTCGGCAGGCTCGGCGCCGAACCGCTCCGATTCACCGCTGGGTTCGAGGTTGTCCTCCCGTTCGCTCACGGACCGGTGGGAGGTGGTTGGACGCCTGTCCCCGAAGCGGGATCGCTCGAAGCTCGGCTTGCCGAAGGGTGGCTTGCCCTCGATCGAGCGATTCGCCGCCGCTGGCCTTGCTCCGAAGGCTGGCTTGCCACCGAATGAGGGCCTGCCCCCAAAGGAGGGCTTTCCACCAAAAGATGGCCTGCCGAAGCTGGGTTTCCCGTAGGCGGGCTTGGCTCCGGTGGGCCTGCCGGCTGGATCGCTGCGGCGTGCGCCGGGCCGGGCCGGGATCACTCGGGTGGGGCGTCCCTCACCGCTGGGTTTCAAGAAGCGCTCGCGACGCTCAACTGGCCTGGATTCGCCGCGCCCTTCACGCCCTTCACGCCCATCACGGCCGTCGCGATCCGGAGGAGCGCTCCGCCAGTCGGGCCTTGGACCACTGAAGCGGGCAGGTTTGCCTCCGCGTGGACCTTGGGCGGACCGCTCGCCGCCTCCATCTGACCCCTTCGGCCTGCGGCGCTCAAATCGTTGGGTCATGGACGTTCAGGCAATGGGTCGGGTCCGGGCTGTTCAAGATGATCCAGCAGCTGAGCGAGCCGTCCGGGGTTCCGCAGAAAGAGCCAGCCCACCATTGTCTCAAATCCCGTGGCCTGTGCGTACGTGGCCGGATCGCCACGCCTTGGTCCCCGTCCGGCCCGATTCCTTCCCCGGCGGACCCAGTCCCGTTCCATGTCGCTGAGCAGCGGTTCCAGCCGCACCAGGGCGGCGGCCTGGGCCCCGGCGCGGACTTCCTCCACCACCGCCCGATGCAGGGTGTCGCTGCGCCCGGCCTCGCGGCACTGACGCAGGCGCTGATGGAGCTCCCAGACAGCATCCCCCAGCCAGGCCAGTTGGAGGGGGCCCAGCTCGCTGCCCCGCATCGCCTGGCGCTGACGCAGCCAGTCGGAAGAGGCCGGATCAGCTGGTGGTGAGGGCACGGAGGGCCGCGTTCAGATCGCTCTGCAGATGGAGGAACTCCTCAAGCCGCACCAGTTTGACCGTCTGAACAACACGGGCATTGCCCACCACCAGGAACCGGATGCTCGCATCGCTGCAGAGCTTGGCGAGTTGCACCAGCACGCCAAGGCCGGAGGAGTCGATGAAATCGATGTGGGTCAGATCGAGAACAATGGGCAGTGTGCTGTTGCCCTGGTGGAGAACGATGAAGTCCTTGAACTGTTTGTCCGAATAGGCATCCAGTTGGCCCGTGAAGCTGAACAGCAGGCAGAGGGCCTGCTTCTCGAAGCCACCCCGCAGGGACACGGTCAATCGCTGCAGTTCAGGAATCTCCGCAGGCCTCGATGCGAAACGGCGACCGAAGTGTAGAGAGTCAACGGAAGCTGGGATCGTTGCCACCCAGAAAGGCCCGCTTCAGAGGCTGCGCCGTTCGGCCATCAACGCCACGAAGCGGCTGAAGTGGTGGTCGGCGTCGTGGGGCCCGGGGCTGGCTTCCGGGTGATATTGCACACCGAAGACCGGCTGGTGGCGGTGGCGCAGGGCAGCCACCGTGCCGTCATTGAGGTTGTGGTGGGTGATCTCGACCCGGTCGCCGGGCAGGGAAGCCGCCTCGATGGCGAAGCCGTGGTTCTGGCTGGTGATCTCCACCACCCCCCTGCCACCACAGGGATGGTTCAGGCCCCGGTGACCGAACACCAGCTTGTAGGTGCTGCCGCCGAGGGCCAGCCCGAGGATCTGATGGCCGAGACAGATCCCGAACAGGGGAAGGTCGGCTTGTTTGAGCAGCCCCTCCACCAGGTGGATGCCCGCCTGGACCGCCGCCGGATCGCCAGGACCGTTGGAGAGGAAGACGCCCTCGGGATCGAGCGCCAGCACCTGCTCGATCGAGCTGGTCGCTGGCAGCACATCGATCGCGCAGCCATGGGCCGAGAGGCGCTCGAGGATGGCACGCTTGATACCGAAATCGATGGCCACCACCCGGTAGGGCCGCTTCGGCCGCGGCTGCAGGCGCTGGTCGAATCCGGCCGGGCAGAGCTGGTCCCACCGATAGGCCGCTTTGGTGCTCACCTGCTCCGCCAGGTTCAACCCCTCCATCGAGGGGCTGCTGCGAACCTGCTCCAGCAGGACTTGAGGATCGCTGCCGTCGCTGCTGATCGCCCCGTTGATGGCGCCGCCCTCCCGCAAGCGGCGGACCAGGGCACGGGTGTCGACTCCCTCGATCCCCACGACGTGATGCTGGGCCAGCCAGCTGTCGAGACTGGCGCTGGAACGCCAACTGCTGGGGCGGGGGGCGAGCTGGCGGGCGATCACGCCCCGCACCTGGGGCCCATCGGCCTCCTGGTCCTCGGGGTTGATCCCGGTGTTGCCCAGCTCCGGATAGGTGAAGGTGATCAGCTGGCCGGCATAGCTGGGATCGGTGATCACCTCCTGATAGCCGGTCATGCCGGTGTTGAACACCACTTCGCCGATCGCCGTCCCTCGCGCTCCGAAGCCCTTGCCGCGCAGCACGGTGCCATCGGCCAGCACCAGCAGGGCCTCGCTGCTGGCAGGGGGAGGGGCAATGGTCAAGGGGGCCAGGCTGGTGGCTTCGATCATTGTGCAGCTGTCTCGGCGGACAAGGGATCCAGGGCCTGGCGCAGGGCCAGCAGCCTGTGCCAGGCGGCTTCGGAGGCCAGGCTGGCGCGTGCCTGATCCAGGCCCTCCTGGAGAGAAGGAGCCCTGCCGGCAGCCCACAGCACCAGGGCGGTGTTGAGGGCCACCACATCCCGATGGGCGGCGCTGCCGCCACCGCGGAGCACGGTTTCGAGGATCCGCCGGTTGGTCTCGAGGTCGCCACCGGCCAGGGCTTCGAGTGGAGCGGCCTCCAGCCCCATGGCGAGCGGGTCGATCTGCAGGCCACGAATCACGCCCTTCTCCACCAGCCTCAGCTCGCTGGGGCCAGAGAGGGAGGCCTCATCGAGGCCGCCATGGCCATGGACGACGACGGCCCGCTCCAGGCCCAGTTGGCTCAGTGCCTCGGCCATCGGTTCGAGCAACTCAGGGCGGGCGACGCCGACCACCTGGGCTTCGGGGGAAAGGGGGTTCACCAGGGGCCCCAGCAAGTTGAACACGGTGCGAATGCCGAGGCGGCGGCGCAGGGGCGCCAGGCCGACCAGGGCAGGATGCCAGCCGGGGGCGAACAGGAAGGTCACACCGCTGCTGGGCAGGGCGCCGACCACCGTTTGGGCGGGAGCCTGCAGGTTGAGGCCGAGGGCTTCGAGTACATCGGCGGAGCCCACCTTGCCGCTGGCGCTGCGGTTGCCATGTTTAGCGACGCTCGCACCGCAGGCGGCGGCCACGAACGCCACGGCGGTGGAGATGTTGAAGCTGCCGGCGCCATCCCCTCCGGTCCCGCAGGTGTCCACCAAGGGGAGAGGCGGCCGCGCGCAGGGCAGAACAACGGCATCGCGCAACACCCGCGCCATCGCCGCCAGCTCAGTGCCGCTCACCCCTTTCGCCCGCAGGGCGGCCAGCAGGGCCCCGGTGAGCTCTGGCTCGATCAGCCCGTCGATCCAGCCCCGCATCAGCGCACTGGCTTCGGCCTCGCCCAGGGACACTCCCTCCAGCAGCGACTCCAGCAGGCCAGGCCAGGGGGTGGATAGGGCCATCGATCGGAGCTCAGGATCCCGAGCGTAATCAGTCGCAGCTGCCAGGCCGCCAAAAAAAAGCCCGGGTGCAAGGCACGCCGGGCCGGGTGATGGGGACATTCCCACTATCACCCGGGAAGGGCGAATCTGACCAATACCACCTCGGCGCAGGGCCCGTCTCAGTCAGGGTGTGTCCTGGGTGGCAGTGTCGAAGCCGCTGCCCACCGCCTCCACCCCGGGTGCCATACCGGGACGGTGACCGGTGGCCCAGATCGCCCGGGTGCGCTGGTGCAACTGATCCAGGCTGAGGCCCCAGTGCCCCAGGCATTTGGCCAGATCCTGCTGCAGATCATCAGCCCCGGGGAAGCTGTCGTAGCGCCTCAGCAGCCTGGCCAGATCGACCAAGTCACCATCGCCGGGCTGATCAAGGGCGAGCAGTCGATCCACCACGTTGCGGTCGGTGGCAAATAGCGGATGGGTCTGGGGTTCGCCCTGGTGGCGTTCGGTCATCGAGGCCGTTCACAGGCGCGCGCACTCGCTGAGCATCGCATCGCATCGCCTCCTCTCGCATCGCCGCCTCCATTCGTAGGTTGGACTCTGTTGCCCATGTCCATGGCCGCCATCCGACCCGGCCTGCTCTGGAAGTACCTTCGCCCTCACCGCCGGGTGCTGCTTCAGGGCATTGCGGCTCTGCTGGTGGTGAACCTGCTCAGCGTGACCATCCCGTTGATGGTTCGCGGCGTGATCGACGATCTTCAGGATGGTTTCGCCGTGTCGGCCCTGCTGCGCGAGGCCGGCTTGATTGTTCTGCTGGCCTCGTTGATGGGGGTGGCCCGGCTGGTCTCGCGGATGCTGGTGTTCGGGGTCGGTCGCCAGGTGGAAGCCAGCCTGCGCCAGCAGGTGTTCGACCACATGCTGCGCCAGGAGCCCGGCTGGGTGCAGACCACCGGCAGCGGCGATGTGATCAGCCGCTCCACCAGCGATGTCGAGAACGTCCGGCGCCTGCTCGGCTTCGCCATGCTCAGCCTCACCAATACCGCGCTGGCCTATGCCCTCACGGTGCCGGCGATGCTGGCGATCGATCCGCTGCTGACCGTGGCGGCGCTCGGCCTCTATCCGGGAATGTTGATGGTGGTACGTCTATTCGGCGGCCGCATGATGCGTCAGCAGAGGCGTCAGCAGGAGGCCCTCGCCAGCCTCAGTGATCTGATCCAGGAGGATCTCTCCGGCATCAGCGCCATCAAGATCTACGGCCAGGAAGGCAACGAGCAGAAGGCCTTCGCCGAGCGCAATCGCACCTATCGCGATTCAGCTCTTTCATTGGCCCGCACCCGCAGCACCCTTTTCCCGCTGCTGGAGGGAATCTCCTCGGTCAGCCTGCTGCTGCTGCTGGCCTTCGGCAGCGGGAAGCTCGAGAGCGGCCAGCTGAGCATCGGCAATCTGGTGGCCCTGATCCTGTTCGTCGAGCGATTGGTGTTCCCCACGGCCCTGCTCGGCTTCACGCTCAATACCTTTCAGACCGGGCAGGTGAGCCTGGAGCGGGTGGAGGAGCTGCTCTCCAGGCAGCCCAGTGTGGTCTCACCGGAGCACCCCGAACCGGTGGCGGTCGGCGGTCGCGGCGCCGTCGAAGCCCGCGGCCTTTGCGTCCGTTACGACGGGGCCCAGCGTGATGCGCTTAGGGACGTGAGCTTTCAGCTCCAACCCGGTGAACTGGTGGCGGTGGTGGGGCCGGTGGGATCCGGTAAAACCACCTTGGCCCGGGCCCTCGGTCGCATGGTCGAGGTACCGGAGCACACCCTCTTCCTCGATGGGGTCGATGTCACCGCCCTGGCGCTCGAAGCGCTGCGGCGCCAGGTGGCCCTGGTTCCGCAGGAGGGCTATCTGTTCACCGCCACCCTGGCCGACAACCTCCGCTATGGCGTTCCCGACGCTCCCCTGCCGCAGGTGGAAACAGCGGCCCGGGAGGCTCGCCTGGAGGGTGACATCCGCGGTTTCCCCGATGGCTACCAGACCCTGGTGGGAGAGCGGGGCATCACCCTGAGCGGCGGCCAGCGGCAGCGGGCTGCCCTTGGCCGCGCCCTGATGGTGGAGGCTCCCCTGCTGGTGCTCGACGATGCCCTGGCGAGCGTGGACAACAACACCGCCGCGGCGATCCTGGCCTCGATCCGGTCGCAGCATGGCCGCACGATCCTGATGATCAGCCACCAGCTCTCGGCGGCCGCGGCCTGCGACAGGGTGCTGGTGCTTGAAGACGGCAAGCTGGTCCAGCAGGGCCGCCATCAAGACCTGCTGGCCGTGCCGGGCACCTACCGGCGCCTCTGGGAGCGGCAGCAGGCTGAAGAGCAGTTGCAGCTGGCCTGAACGCTTCAGTGAAATCATCGGTGAAATCAAACGAGTTGTTGAACCACCGCCCCAATCCAGCCAGGGGGCACTTAGCTGAGGAACCCCCCGTGTGCTCACCATGGAGCCCTCCAAGGCCTACAAACTCCGTTGCACTCTCACCTTCGGTGACATCTACGGCCAGGTGCTGATCTGGATGGTCGTGATCTTTGTGAGCCTGGCAGCCGGTCTTGCCCTGATGGGCTCGAGCAAGCCACTCTTCGCCTTGGTGGGGGTGGGGATGATCCTGGTGCTCTCACTGCCATTCCTGCTGTTCGCCTTCACCACCACCCTGCTGAACCACATCGCCCTGGAGCCGACAGCGTCGCCGGGAACCCTTGCCTAGGCTGGTGGAAGCGGCATTGGATCGGTGTTTGGTCTCTTCACGTCAGCATCCAACACAACGGCGAACAGTTCCAAGCACCGAATTGTGACGGCCGCTGAGGCGCTGCCTGGCCGTGCCGCCCCGATCGTCACCGCCCCCCGTCACCAGGTGCTCGGCACGGCCCTGCAGGCTCCCCTGGAGGCGGGACAGGAGGAGGCCGTTTTCGGCTGTGGCTGTTTCTGGGGGGCGGAAAAGGGCTTTTGGCGGCTGCCTGGCGTGGTGACCACTGCGGTGGGGTACGCCGCTGGCCATACCCCCAACCCCACCTATGACGAGGTGTGCTCGGGCCGCACTGGCCACACGGAGGTGGTCCGGGTGGTCTGGAACACCGCCCAGGTCAGTTTCAGCGATCTGCTCAAGCTGTTCTGGGAATGCCACGACCCCACCCAGGGTCTGGCCCAGGGCCATGACACCGGCAGCCAGTACCGCTCGGCGATCATCGCCACCAGTGCCGAGCAGCTTGCCCTCGCCCAAGCCAGTGGCCTTCACTACCAGCAGCAGCTGGAGCTTGCCGGTTTTGGTCCGATCACCACCGAGATCGTGGCCGACCTTCCGTTCTATTTTGCCGAAACCCATCATCAGCAGTATCTGGCCCGCCCCGGCAGCCGTCCCTACTGTTCCGCCCGCCCCAGCGGCGTGCGGCTCACCCCGTTCCCCGGCAGTTCCTTCCTGCTGGCGCCGGAGGTCTGGGAGCAGTACGACTGGTCGGTGCAGCACTGCGTGCTGCGCAGTTCCAATCAACCGATCCGCCTCTGATGTCCCGTTTGTCCTGATGGCCCCTTAGATGGCATCCCGGCTTTTTCCGTTCCCAAAGCCGCGAGCCGCCTTTACGGCGCTGCTGGCATCGTCGGCCTTCGGTTGCGGCGCGCTGCTGGCGGGTCAGTCGGCTGGGGCGATGGGTTCACCGTGGTGGGAGAACTACGACACCCGCGAGAGCTTCCTCTGCCGCGACAACAACAAGTTTGTGCTGGAGCGCAACGACGCCCAGGCGGCCCTGATTTCGGGCCGATCGAGCACCACCCTGTTTCGAGAACACTCCGACCTGCCGGGGCTTCGCTATAGCAATGACGCCCTGCGGCTGATCCTGCGGGGTGATGAACTCACCGTGGAGCGGCTGCCCCAGCGGGTGGTCTGCCTGCGTACGAATCAGGTTTGAACGGCATGGGCCCCCTCCCCGACCGCACCGTGCTGCTCTGGCTCGCCGTCACCCTCGGACTTGTGTTCGCCGTTGTCTTCTGGTATTCCCGATTGAACGCTCCCGTGGAAACCCCCTTTCTGTGGAAGGAGGCTCCTGGGTTCCAAGCTCCCCAGCAGCGGATCCCCCAGCCGAAAGGCACCCTGCTCTGAGCCACCTTGGAGCCCCCCGTTCGCCCCGAAGTCAAGCGCCGCCACCTGCACCCTTTGCCGAAGGGTCTTGTCGAGCTCTATGGCCTGCTGGCGGTCTTGTTCGTGCTTGTGCCGGAGTGGATGGCGGATGGGGCGCTGCAGGGCTGGCTGGGCCAGCGGCGGGGCGATTCGATGCCCGTGACCGCCAGTGCCTGGCGGCGACAGCCCGAACTTCGCCTGGCGGGGCTGAACCAGGCCGAGTTGCGGCTGTTGGCCCGTCGCTTGCGTCTGTGCGGCTATGCCGGCCTCAGCCGGGAGCGTCTCACCGCCAGGATTCTGAAGCGGCTCAAACGCAGCCGACGCTGGGAGGATTGGCTGCCGCGGGAGCTGTGATAGCTTCCCTTTTGACGGGGCGTAGCGCAGCTTGGTAGCGCACCACTTTGGGGTAGTGGGGGTCGTGGGTTCAAATCCCGCCGCTCCGATTCAGACCGATTTCTTCCAGCTTTTTCCCCCATTCAGCCCCGCTTCGGCGGGGTTTTTTTATGGCAATTGTCCTGAGCCCAGGGGCGCGGCAGATTAGGGGCCGGTGAACTCAGGACGTTGCTTCGATCGGTGCCAGGTTGATCATGTAGCGCATCGTTGAGCCCACGCCGGTGCCCCGGTAGGTTCCCACCACCGGGGCGGCCAGCCGGTGGTCCGGTGCGGCGGCGAGGCCGATGTGCCCATCGGCGACGGCGAGACCAAGGCTGGGGTCATAACCCCGCCATCCGCCCCCCGGCAGATACACCTCGGCCCAGGCGTGCAGCTCCTGCTCGGTGACCTCGGGCGGATGGTGAATCGAATACCCACTCACGAACCGTGCGGCCAGTCCCTGAGTGCGGCTGGCCGCCACGAACAGCATCGCCGTGTCGCGGCAGGCGCCGGTTCGGGTTTCGAGCGTCTGATCCGGTGTCTGGGGGTCCCCATCCAAGCGGCCGATGTGGTGGAAGGTGGTGTGGATGGAATCAACCAGGTGGGTCAGGAAGGCGGTGGTGGAGCGATCCACGGCGAGGGCAAGGCCCTCGGCCCAGGCCCGCACGGCTGGCGTCGCCTCATCCAGGCGCGCCGGAGCCAGCGAAGCGGCCAGGGCAGGCTCGTAGTCCAGCGGCAGCCGCTGGGCCCGAGGATCGGTGAGGATCCAGTCGAAGGGGTTCACCCGCAGGGTGCTCACCTCCGATTCCGCCGTGAGCTGAAGGTTCTCGCGCTCCTCGCTGAACCAGAGCACGGCGGCCTCATTGCCATCGGGCTCAATGATCCAGGCCGTGCCGGCGGGTGCGCTGCAAACCTTGAGGGAGTGAAGCAGCCGTTGCTGGGTGGCGTCTTGTCTTGGCGAGAGCCGCACGGTCATCGGTTCGAGGAACACCGGCCGGTCGTAGTGGAACTGCAGGGTGTGGTGGATCCGGATCAGCATCTCTTTGGTCCACCGTTCACCCATCTTGATGCCCAGGCGCTGGAGCCGAATCAATGACCTTTTGTCAAGCGACCCACACAGCCAAGCCGCCATGGTCCAAGGTTTGCTCGCTCCTTTCAATCGGAACCTGGAGACCCCCCCGACTGTTCGACGCCTTCACCAAGGTCGTTGCTCAGGCTGATGCCCGCGGCGAATTCCTCAGCCCATCCCAGATCGACGCCTTGGCGTCGGTCGTTGCTGACAGCAACAAGCGTCTGGATGCCGTGAACCGCATCACCTCCAACGCTTCCAGCCTCGTCACCAACGCCGCTCGCTCGCTCTTCGCCCAGCAGCCGGCCCTGATCGCTCCCGGTGGTAACGCCTACACCCACCGCCGCATGGCCGCCTGCCTGCGTGACATGGAGATCATCCTTCGCTATGTCACCTATGCCGTCTTCACCGGCGACGCTTCCGTCCTGGAAGACCGCTGCCTCAACGGCCTGCGTGAAACCTACCTGGCCCTCGGCGTGCCTGGCGCTTCGGTGGCTGAAGGTGTCCGCAAGATGAAGGATGCCGCCCTCGGCCTCGTCAACGACCGCAACGGCATCACCCCCGGTGACTGCTCCGCCCTGGTGTCTGAAATCGGCACCTACTTCGATCGCGCCGCCGCTGCTGTCGGCTGATCGGCACCACTGGTCAGCACCGCTGATCGATTGATCCGTCTTTTCCTTCGGTTCCCCCTTCTTCTCCTTCCACCATGTCGAAGACTCCACTCACCGAGGCCGTTGCCGCCGCCGACTCCCAGGGTCGGTTCCTCAGCAACACCGAGCTCAATGCCGCCTTTGGCCGCTTCGAGCGCGCCAAGAACGCCCTGGAAGCCGCCAAGGCCCTCACCGCCAACGCTGACCAGCTCGTCAACGGCGCCGCCCAGGCCGTCTATAACAAGTACCCCTACACCACCCAGCAGCAGGGCCCTAACTACGCCTCCACCCCAGAAGGCAAGGCCAAGTGCTCCCGTGACATCGGTTACTACCTCCGTCACATCACCTACTCCCTGGTCGCTGGTGGCACCGGCCCCCTCGACGAGTACCTGATCGCCGGGCTGGATGAAATCAACCGCGCCTTCGAGCTCTCCCCCTCCTGGTATGTGGAAGCCCTGAGCTACATCAAGGCCAACCACGGCATCGCTGGTGATCCCGGTGTGATCGCTAACAACTACATCGACTACGCCATCAACGCACTCGTCTGATCTCCTGATCTGGAGTCAAGAGGCCCATCGGCACTCAAGGACCCCGTCAGGGGTCTTTTTTCATGGGTTGGCTCCAGTCAGGCCGCTTCGATCAGGCTGGTCTTGAGTGCCTGCCGCCTGGTGTCGCTGAGCAGCAGCTCGGCGAAGCTGAGCCACTGGCCCCAGCGTTCGGCCTGCTGCAGTTCGATCGCCTGGTGCAAGGTCGGCACCGCCTTGGCGAGGTCTCGCTCGAGCTGGTCGCTGAGCGCTTCGGAGAGCACCTGGAGATCATGGAGATCACCAAGGCAATCCTGGGCCTTGCGCAGGTCGGCAACCCAGTCGCCCAGGGCTGGGCAAGCGAAGGGTTCGAGCACCTCCAGGGAATACCGCACGCCCTTGATGGTCTTGCGCAGGTCATGCAGGGCCCCGTCGTGAGGATCGACCGCGGACCAGCCCGCCTGCAGGAAGAGTGCGCCGATCGACTGAGCCAGCCACTCGAACAGCCAGCCGCGCAGGGGACGCTGACCGATCGCTGTGAAGCGGGGCGACTGCTGCCACTTGTGCAACCGCGCCAGCAACTTGAGGTAGGGACCTTCCCGCAGGCTGGCGGCCAGGCCGTCAAAAGCCACCTGCCGGTCGCGATCGAGTTGTTTGAGTACCGGCTTGAGCGCCTTTTGTTCCGCACCCGGCAGCATCGGCAGCCAGGTGGAGGTGATCCTTGCCCGCATCACATCGAGATCGCGGGTGAGCCCGGTGCGGCCTGCCACCCTGGCGATGCGGCGGTCACTGATCGCATCGGGAATCACCAGGGCGGCGCCGAACTGGTTCAAGGCCGTGCGCAGACGCCTCAGGCTCACCCGCAGCTGATGCAGGGCTTCGGGGTCCTGGTCGGCCAGCACCTCAGCCTGCAGTTTGCCCAGCCGACGGGTCTGGCGTTGGATCAGCTCGCGGGCGTAGTCACCGCTGCTGAGAAGGGGGGCGCTGAGATCAAGCATGGAATGAATTCTGGGCCACAACCTCCCATGAGACGACTAATGAGACCTCCAATGAGACCTGCAATGAAACCTCAGCAGGGAACTCTGCTTGTTCCGCAAGGGACCTCGCCGGAGGCTCGCCAGAATCAGCGGACGCGGAACTGGGGCTGCTTGGTTTGATCAAAACTGCGGTCGAGAGCCTGGCCGATCGTGAGGCCGATCGGCAGATCACCGCCGAACGAGGTGCCCAGCACATGGCGGTAGAGCTTCGATTCCACCAGCCGGTAGGTGGAATCCTGCAACGGGATGAAGCGAGCCGCTTTCACCATCTTGGGTCCTTGCTGGAGGTAGAACGTGACGAACCGGCGCACATTCTCCTGTTTCAGCATCATTTCGTTGTTCACGTAGATGAACAACGGGCGTGCCAGGGGGATGTAACGTTCCTTCTGAACCGCCTCGATCGAGGGCAACTCCGCTCCTTTGGGCCCCTTGATCGCCAGGGCGCGGAGCTTGGCGCTGTTGGCGGCATACCAGCCGAAGCCAACATAGCCAAGGGCCTGTGGGTTTCCTGCCACGCAGTTCACCACGACGTTGTCGTCTTCACTGCTGGTGAAATCGCTGCGGGAGTTATCGGTTGAACCGTTGACTGCCTTGTTGAAGTATTCGAAGGTGCCCGAATCCTTGCCCGGTCCGCAGAGCTTGATCGGGCTGGCCGGCCAGCTGCTGTTCACCTGATTCCAGCGCAGGATCCTGCCCTGGGCCTTGCGGCTCCACAGGATGGAGAGCTCCTGGGTACTGATCGCCTTGGCCCAGCTGTTGCGCGGGTTGACCGCCACGGTGAGGGCGTCGAAGGCGATCGGCAGTTCGATGAAGGTGATGCCCTTGGCGGCGCAGGCCTTGAGTTCCTTGCTGCTGATCGGCCGGGAGGCGTTGCTGATCGGCACCCTGCCGGAACAGAAATCACGGAAGCCGGCACTGGTGCCCGTTTCCTTGAGGTCGAAGCGCAGATCCTTACCAGCTCCGGTCTGGCGGAAGGCCCGAATCGCTTCGGTGGTGATCGGGAAGACGGTGCTCGATCCACTGATCGTGATCGTGGCCGGTGCGGACTGGGCCCGGGCCACCATCGCAGGAACGATGCCGAGCAGCATCGTGGTGGCAAGGCCGACGCAACCCCGCTTTTCCCAGCAGTTGCGGAGGGAACGATCGCGCTGAACCATGCCACAGTCGCATTGCACAAACACTCTGCGCCGAACGGGAGCTGGCTTTGGTTAAGTGGCGGTTAGGACTTCGTCGTGATCGACTCCCCAGATTCACTGCCCCATGACGTCGGACCCAGGCCCCATTCACCCCCAGGACCGCGCCGATCAGCTGCCCCCTGAGCGACTGGCGGAGTTGGTGCGGGAACGCCGCCGCTGGTTGTGGAGCGATGGCTACGGAGTGTTTCAGCTTCTGGAGCGGATCGCCGATGAAGCGCCCCTGCTGGCCGAAGCCCTCGGTTACGCCGATGCCACGGCCCTGCTCAAAGACGGCTATGGACTCGATCTGGTTCTTGGAGACAGGGCCCAGCGCTGGTTGCCGCTGCTGCTGAACAGCCGCCCAGCCGAGCCTGCCCTCAAGCTGTGTGGCTGCTGCGGCACCCCCTTCAAGGCCCGCCGCCAGGACGCGCTCTACTGCTCCAGCACCTGCCGCTCGCGGATCAGTCGCTCGCGCCGGCGCCGTAAGCCGGGTGGGACAGAGGGGTAATTTCGACGGCATTGGCCTTCGGTCTTTGGGGGTCAACTCAGGCGAAGAGGGGCTGGTCGGCGCACTCTTGCTGCACTCGGCGCTGATCGGTTGCGTTCTGATCCTGACGCTCACCTCAGCCAATGCCCTGTTCCTCTCGAGGATTGGAGCTCAGGGGATTCCCTCTGTCTACCTGTTGGTAGCGGTGGCGGCTCACGCTTGTTTTGATCAAGCTGGTTTTGCTTGGCCTGAGGGCTTTGATCTGATTCCCTGCACTCAGCTTGTTCCTGGCGGAATCAGCGCCACGATTTGAGCGCCCAGAGAAGTTCCCCCATGTCCCAGCCGAGGCTGTCGAAGCGTCTCTCGGCCAGAGCATCGTCGCTGTTGAGCAGTTGGGTTGCAAAGAACTTGATCACATCGCCTCCCGTGATCGAAAACCCTGCTTCTTCCGCGATCGTTGCAATGTCCTGCGCTGTGGTGGCGATCTTGGTCTTCTGTTGAAGCGTCTGGTCCACGCTCAGTTGGTCCAGAAACAGATCGATCGGCAGTATGGCCATAGAAACGAAGTCTTGACATGTTTAACGCTCAATTAAGGAGCTGTGCTCGTCAAGATCTTGAAACGATTCGCCACGATCCCGACCTTTTTCTGCTCAGCGCCGTGTCGCGGTCCAGTCCTGAAACCAGCCCCGGCGCCAGAGGAAGTAGGTCTGCAGCATCGCCACCAGGGCCATGAAGGCGAGGGCGAAGTAATAGCCCAAAGGGAGATCAAGCTCCGGCATCACTTTGAAGTTCATGCCATAGATGCCGGCAATGAAGGTGAGCGGAGCAAAGATGCTCGACACGATCGTCAGTGTCTTCATCACCTGGTTCATGCGGTTGCTGGTGCTTGCCATGTAGGCATCAGACACGGCATCGCATTGATGACGCAGCAGCTCCGCGTTCTCGAAGATCAACCCCACATGCTGGGCCATGTCCTCGAAGCCGCTGCGGGCATCGGGGCCGAGGATCCGCTGGTTCTGGCGCAGCAATATCAGGATCTGGTGCCGCAGGGGCCACACCTGGCTGCGGATCTGGCGCAGGCTGCCCCGTGCCTGGTAGGCGCGGTTGAGCAGCTTCGGCTTTGGATCGCGCAGCGCTGATTCCTCAAGGCCATCCAGCAGCTCGGCCAGATGCTCGAGCATCGGGAAGAGCTCGTCGAGCATCTCGTCGATCAGAAAGTGGAGGATGTCGTCGAGGTCCTCGCGGCCGGGTGGGGGGTCGAGGCAATCCAGCCATTGGGTGAGCTGGGGGAAGGAGTGGGGCTTGGGCGATTCCTCCACGGTCAGCAGCAGGTTGGGCATCAACAGCAGCCCCACCTGTTCACTGATCAGATGAGCGGGAGAGTTGGCAAAGCTCAGGCGGTGCATCACCACCAGCACCGCATCCCGCACCGAGTCAACCCGGGTGCGCTGGGGCGTTTCGATCAGCGGGGTGTGGAAGATCTCGGGAACCGCCAGCCTGTGCAGCACCGCGGCGATCAGGCCCGGATCACCCAGCCCCTTCAGCCGCACCCAGAGCGGATCGCCGCTGACGATCAGTGGCTGGAGGCCATCCGGCCCGGCCAGGGCGTGCTGATGGATCATCCCCAGTGCGCTGAAGCGGAGCACGGAGAGGCTGGTGGGAGCCCGTCCGCCATGGACGAACAACTGACCCGGCATCTGGCCGGGCCGTATCTTCAACCGTCTAGAAACCGGACTAGCCGGTGCGGTGCGGATCATCCCCGAGTTCTAGCGAGACCCAGGCTGGTTGGCGATGGCGCCGGAGACGGCTGGGGCATGAAGCGCTCCAGCCCCAGCCCAACGCTGAGCAGCGCCGCCTGGATCAGCAGACAGCAACCAACCTGGGACCGGTGGCTCCAGAGCAGACCAGCCATGGCGAGAGCAGCGGGGCCCATGATTTCAGGTGTGGCCCCCGCTTCGTTCTGCCATCTGGGCGACCGCGTCAGGCATGGCAGATCACGCGCTCAGCTGCTCCAGGCTGACCGGAAAGCCGATTGCGGCGGCCTCGCGGGCACTCAGGCGCCGACTCCAGGCCTTCGGAACCGGGTCGTTCCAGCGAAAACCCGCCTGCCTGGCCCGGTGCCGCTCTTCGTAGGGCAGCCGGGCCCGATAAAGCTGGCGAGGTTCAAGCCCGGCGCAGAGCAGACCCTCGAGATCGTCACAGCGCTCCAGCACCTGGGCCAGGTAGATGCAGTCGGTCAGGGCCCGGTGCGCCGCCCAGACCGGCACGCCGTAGGCCAGGGCCAGATCGCGCACCGAGGGGTTCGCCCGCAGGTTGCGATCCGGCGGCCAGCGCAGGTCCTCCATGCTGCAAAGCCAGGGCTTCTCGATCGCCGGCAGCGGGCCGTGGCCGAACCACTGGCGGTCGAATCCGGCGTTGTGGGCCAGGATCAGGTCGGAGGCGGCCACCAGGGTCTGGAAATAGGCCAGGGCTTCGGGCCAGGGCTGGCTGAGCCGGGTCACCGCCGCGGCGATGCCGTTGACGGTTTCGGCCTCGTTGGTCTGGCAGGGCAGCAGAAAGGAGATCTGGCTGAGCACGGCCCGCTGGGGCACGTCAAACAGCACAGCTCCCACTTCGATGCAGCGGTGCTTCAGCGGATCGAGGCCGGTGGTTTCCGTATCGAGGATCAACAGCCGGGCCGGGGGGGGCGGCTGATGTGATGGGGTGGAGGGAGTGGCGGCCCCATCGGTTGCTTCAACAGCCTTCTCAGCGGTGCCATCGCACAGCTGGGCGGGTGCGACCAGGCTCAGCAGGCTGGTCTGCTGCCAGCGGTTCCGCTCCTCGCCACTGCCTGGTTCCAGCTCCATGCCCGCCTGCTCCGACCTCTCCATGATCCCAGCCGTGCAAGGGGGCGGCGCAAGCCCAGGGGTTTCTAGGCTCGTGTCACAGCGAATGGAGCCTGTTTGGCCAACGCCATCGAACTGGGAGAGCGGGCCCCCCTGATTGCCCTCACCGATCAGAGCGGCGTGGAGCGCCGCAGCGATCAGCTTCAGGGCCAGCCCCTGGTGCTGTTCTTCTACCCCAAGGACGACACTCCCGGCTGCACCGCCGAGGCCTGTGCGTTCCGCGACAACCACGCCGGGCTCGAAGCCCTTGGCGCCCAGGTGTGGGGTGTCAGCGGCGATGACGCCGGCAGCCACAGCCGGTTCGCCTCCCGTCATCAACTTCCCTATCCATTGCTGGTTGACCGCGGCAATGCCCTGCGCCAGGCCTTCGGGGTTCCCAAGGCCCTGGGGCTCCTGCCCGGCCGGGTCACCTACGTGATCGATGGCGATGGGGTGGTGCGGCACATCTTCAGCAACCTGCTCGACGGCGCGGCCCACGCCCGCGAGGCCCTCGCAGCCCTCCGGCGGCTGCCGGCCTGAACGCCGATTCCCCCGATCGCCATGAACCGCTGGCAGCAGCAGGGCAGCCTCTGGACCCTGACCCCGCCCACTGCGGCCGCTTCAGCCATCGGCGTGGTGGAGTTCATCGGTGGCACCGTGCTGGCCGCCACCCCCCAGCTCAGCTACCGCCGCCTGCTGGAGGCGCTGGCGCTGCGGGGTCTGCTGGTGCGGGCCTGGAGCTATGTGCCCGGTTTCGATCACCAGGCCCAGGCCACCGAGGCCTGGCGCTGCTTTCGCGCCGCCCGGGAGAGTGCCGTTGATCAGGCTTCCCTTGCAGGGCAGGCCGGCTCGCGCCCCGTGCTGCGGCTCGGCCACAGCCTGGGCTGCAAGCTGCACCTGCTGGCGCCTGATGGCGGCCGGGGTTGCAGTGGTCTGGCGGCGATGAGCTTCAACAACTTCTCGGCGGATCGCTCCATCCCCCTGCTGGCTGATCTCGCCCCCCGGCTGGGGCTGCGCACCGAGTTCAGTCCCTCGCCGGAGGAAACGCTGCGCTTGGTGGGGCTGCACTACCGCCAGCCCCGCAACCTGCTGATCCGCTTCGGCACCGATGCGCTCGACCAGAGCCGGCGGCTGATCGGCGTGCTGCAGCAGCGCCCGGAGGATGCCTCGCTCCTGCTGGAGCGGCCCGGCGATCACCTCACCCCCGCCAGTGCCGGCCTGCGCCAGAACCTGCTGGGGGCCTGGGCCGATGATCCGGCCCGGCAGCGGCAGATCGACCGACTGGCTGATCAGCTGCTGGATTGGTGGCTGGGCTCGCCCAGCCAGGCGGTTCGCAGCTGAGCCAGTGGCCGGTCCACCCACTCCCAGAAGTCCCAGCCGGGAGCGAACAGATCGATCGGCATGGCCTCCCCCCGTGCCCAGGCCCGCCAGAACGCCACCGGATCCAGCTCACCCCGCGCCGACCTGGCCACCGCATTGAGCGGGATGCCGAGCTGCCAGGAGATGATCGCCGGCAGCACATGGCCGGAGATCGGATGCACCGGGTGCATCGCGGCGGTGAAGGTGGACACCAGGATTTCGCCATGGGGTGTGGTGTCGTACCCGGCAAGCACGTGGCAGGTGTCGTGGGGGGTGGTGAAGCGTTCGTTGAGGGCCGTCGGCTCCCCCGGCATGGCGTAGCCGTTGCGCTGGAAGTGGTCGTGGAAGGCGCGTCCGAGCCGGTCGCTCGGCAGGCTGGCCAGGGCCCGATAACGGGCGGCCAGCTGCGGATCCGCCCCCTCCCCCCCATAGGGCAGCAGCCAGGCCGCCACATCCTGCTCCGGGCGCCATGGCGATCCGGTCAGCGAGCTCATGTTGTCGCGCACCATGTGCGCCACCGCCTCCTGGAGCTGGCCCCGGGCCACGGCGGCGATCTCCTCGATCGAGCTCGACCGGATGCCGAGCGCGGCGGCGTAGGCGAGCACGCGGCTGATCCGGGCCGGATCGAGCTGGTCACCCAGGAAGGCCATCACCGTGAGGAACCGGATCGCCTCCTGACGCAGGGCCCCCGTGCCCAGGGCAGCGGCCAGCTGGGCCGGGCCGGTGGCCGGCAGCTGGTCCAGCCCTTCGTGCTCCGGCAGCTGGAAGATCCAGTGGCCGGCCGCTGCCACCGCTGCCGCGGCGGCCGGCGGCGGCTCACCACCGCCGGCGCCCACATCCGCCATCGCGGCGAGGATGGCGAGGGCTTCGGCCCGGCTGCTGGCGATCCGCATCCCCGTCAGACCCGCAGGGCATCGAGCACGGAGCGGTCTTCCAGGGTGCTGGTGTCGCCGCTCACCTCTTCGCCTGCCGCCAGGGCGCGCAGGATGCGGCGCATGATCTTGCCGCTGCGGGTTTTCGGCAGGGCATCGGTGAAGCGGATCTCGTCGGGACGGGCGATCGGGCCGATCTCAATGCCCACATGCTTCTTCAGGGCGGCGATCAGGGCGTCGTCGCCGCTGGTGCCGGCATCGAGGGTGACGAAGGCCACGATCGCTTCGCCCTTGAGGTCGTCGGGCCGGCCCACCACGGCGGCCTCGGCGACGGCCGGGTGGCTCACCAGGGCGGATTCAATCTCCATGCTGCCGAGTCGGTGGCCCGACACGCTGATCACATCGTCGACCCGGCCCATCACCCAGAAGTAGCCATCGGCATCGCGGCGGGCCCCATCGCCGGCGAAGTAGAGCCAGCTGCCGTTGGCCGGGCGGATTTCCTCCCAGTAGCTCTTGCGGAAGCGCTCCGGATCGCCATGCACGTTGCGCATCATCCCCGGCCAGGGCCGCCGGATGGCGAGGTAGCCCCCCTGGTCGGCGGCCTGGGAGCTGCCGTCATGGTCGACCACGTCGGCGGCGATGCCCGGCAGGGGCAGGGTGGCCGATCCCGGTTTGGTGGGGGTGGCGCCTGGCAGGGGACTGATCATCACGCCGCCGGTTTCGGTCTGCCACCAGGTGTCGACCACCGGGCAGCGGCCAGCGCCGATCACCTCCCGGTACCACATCCAGGCCTCGGGATTGATCGGCTCGCCCACCGTGCCGAGGATGCGCAGCGAGCTCATGTCGTGGTGGTCGGGCACCTCGCGGCCGTTTTTCATGAAGGCCCGGATCGCCGTGGGGGCGGTGTAGAAGATGCTCACCTTGTGCTTCTCGATCACCTCCCAGAAGGCGCCTGGTTTGGAGGCCCGCGGCGCGCCTTCGTACATCACCGTGGTAGCGCCGGCCGAGAGCGGGCCGTACACGATGTAGCTGTGGCCGGTGATCCAGCCGACGTCGGCGGTGCACCAGTGGATGTCGTCTTCACGGATGTCGAAGATCCACTGAAACGTGAGCTGGGCCCAGAGGTTGTAGCCGGCGGTGCTGTGCACCACCCCTTTGGGTTTGCCGGTGGAGCCGGAGGTGTAGAGCACGAACAGGCGGTCTTCGCTGGCCATCGGCTCGGCCTTGTGCTCGGCGCTGGCGGGATCCACCCGCTCGTGCCACCAGTGGTCGCGGCCCGCCGTCATCGCGGTGGGTTCGCCGGTGCGCTTCACCACCAGCACATGCTCCACCGTGGGGCAGCCCTCGGCCAGGGCCTGGTCCACCGCCGGCTTGAGCGCCACCGCCTTGTCTTTGCGGAAGCCCCCATCGGCGGTGATCACCGCCTTGACCTGGCCATCGATCAGCCGATCCCGCAGGGCCTCGGCCGAGAAGCCACCGAACACCACCGAATGGGGCGCGCCGATGCGGGCACAGGCCAGCATGGCGATGGCCGCTTCCGGCACCATCGGCATGTAGAGCGCCACCAGATCGCCTTTGCCGATGCCGAGCTCCTGCAGGGCATTGGCGGCCCTGCAGACCTCGGCGTGCAGCTCGGTGTAGGTGTAGCGGCGCCCGTCACCCGGTTCCCCCTCCCAGATCAGGGCCGTCTTGTGGGCACGTGGACCGTTCAGGTGCCGGTCGAGGCAGTTGTAGGCCACGTTGGTGGTGCCCCCCTCGAACCAGCGGGCAAAGGGAGCCCCACTCCAATCGAGCACGGTGTGGAAGGGCTCGAACCAGTGCAGGCTCTGGCGGGCCTGCTCGCCCCAGAAGCCGTCGGGGTCGGTCTCGGCCTGCTGGGCCAGGGCGCGGTAGGCGTCCAGGCTGCCGATGCGGGCGGTGGCGGCGAGGGCGGCGGGGGGCTCGAACACCCGGTCCTCCTGCAGCACCGATTCGATCGTGTCCTGGCTCATCGCGGCGGCAGGGAGGCGGCCCCCATTGTGGACTGAGAGGATGCCGCCATGACCCGCCCAGCCGCCTGTCTGTTCGATCTCGATGGCCTCCTGCTGGACACCGAGCCTCTGCACGGCCTGGCCTGGCGCCAGGCCGCGGCCCAGTTCGACCTGGCCCTGAATGAGGCCCAGCTGCTGGGGCTGCGGGGTCGGCGGCGGCTCGACAACGCCCACCAGGTGATCGCCTGGATCGAGGCGTCAGGGGCGGCGGGCCCGGGTGTCGACCAGCTGCTGGCGGTTCAGCAACCGATCGCGCGTCGCCTGTTGCCGTCAGCGCCGGCGATGGAGGGGGCGCCCGAGCTGCTGGCCCGGTGCCGCGAGCTGGCGATCCCGATGGCGCTGGTCACCAGCAGCAGCCGTGAGGCCGTTGCCGTGAAGAGTGCTCCCCATCCCTGGCTTGCGTTGCTGGATCTGCGGGTCTACGGCGACGATCCGGGTGTTTCCAGCGGTAAGCCCTCGCCTGACGGCTTTCAGCTGGCCGCCCGCCGGCTTGGCGTCGAACCTGAAGCCTGCTGGGCGTTCGAAGATTCCCACGCCGGCACGGCGGCGGCCCTGGCGGCCGGCTGCAAGGTGCTGGTGCTTCTGCCGGCGGGGGTGGGCAGCGAAAGCTACCCGCCGCAGGTGCGCTGCCTGCGCTCCCTGCTGGAGGTGGAGGTCTGAGGGCCGCTGCCACTCAGGCGGTGAAGCGCTGGTAGAGCCGGTAGCCCAGCCCTCCCCACAGAACCGACCAGACCGTGAAGGTGGCCAGGGTGCCGAGCTGGTTGGTGTCGATCGAATAGACACCGGCGTTGATCAGGCCGGCATCGATCAGGGAGCCGCCGATCCCCCAGCCCAGCACCCAGCTGGCGATGAAGCCGATCGCCTGCAGGTTGCCGGTCATCGTCAGGCTCTGGTGGAGGGCCGCCATTCTCGCCCGGTGCCTAGGGTCGTGCCCACCAAGGCATTCAGATCACCCATGCAAAGCTCGATGCGCCCTGCCGGTGGGGATGGGCCTGGAGCCTCCTTCCAGGTGATCGCGGCGGTGGCGGTGCTGATCCTGCTCACCCAGACGATTTTCATCGTGCCGGCCGGCAACGTGGCGGTGGTCACCACCCTCGGCAAGGTGACCGGCGGCCAGCGCAGCCCCGGGCCGAACATCAAGGCACCGCTGATTCAGGCCACCTCGCTCTTCGATGTGCGCACCCAGGTGCGGCCCGAGCAGTTCTCCACTCTCACCAAGGACCTGCAGGTGATTGAGGCCACGGCCACCGTGAAGTATGCGGTGAAGCCCAGTGAGGCAGCGCGGATCTTCGAGACGATCGCCACCGACAACTCCCAGATCTATGCGCGGATCATTCAGCCGTCACTGCTCAAGGCGCTGAAATCGGTGTTTTCGCAGTATGAACTGGTCACGATCGCCACGGAGTGGAACAGCATCTCAGAGCTGGTCCAGGACAAGGTGGCCGAGGAACTCAAGAAATTCGATTATGTGATCGTGCAGGGCCTCGACCTCACCGGTCTGCAGATTGCCGAGGAGTATCGAGCGGCGATCGAGCAGAAGCAGATCGCCGACCAGCGGCTGCTGCGGGCCCAGACCGAAGTGAAGATCGCCGACCAGGAAGCCCAGCGCTACCAGATCCTCAATTCCAGCCTCGATGACCAGGTGCTCTACAAGCTGTTCCTCGACAAGTGGGACGGCCAGACCTCCGTTGTGCCGGCCCTGCCCGGCACCGCCCCCGGCGGCGGCACGTCGGTGATCGTCAACGGCCGCCGCTGATCGGGGGCGCCTGTTTCAGGCGTCGCTGTGGCAGGCGGGCGTCAGCCCCGGCAGGCTGAACTCCAGGAACCAGAGGAACTCCCGCGAGCGCCAGCCCAGATCGAACGGTGCGGTGGGTACCCACTCACTGGGCTCCAACCCGAAGGTCTCCTCCAGGTAGCCGGGCAAGAGCAGTGCCACCTCCTCCTGTCCCGCTTCGTCCTCCTGAAACAGGCGATCGAGGTAGAGGGCGGCGAAGATGCCGTTCTCCTCGTCCACCACCACCAGCTCGAAGGGGCCGTCGGCGGCAGGCAGGGGTGTCACCTCGAAGTACTCGTCGCGATCGAGCGGATCACTGGGTGCCGCGATCATCAAGGCGGTCAGGGCTTGCTTGAAGCGATCGAGGGCCATGCTCTTGCCACCTGGAACAGCCTGAGTCTCGCGCCGCCGGTTCAACCCAGCTGTCGGCGCCCGCCGAGGGGCCCAAGCCACAGACTCACCGCCAGCCAGTGGACCAGCACCGGCGCCCAAAGCGAGCCCGTGAGGCCATAGGTGAGCACGCAGGCCACCCCCAGCAGGGTGCACTGGACCAGGAAGCGGGGGTCGTTGAACACGGCGCGGCCCCGTGGGTACCAGCTGGCGCCCGCCAGGGGGTGGTAGAGCACGAACAGGCCCACGCTCAGGGCACCCCAGGCCAGGCTGCCGCCAGGGCCGCTGCCTTCGAGGGGGTGGGGCAGGAGGGCTACCCGAAAGACGAGTTCCTCGCTCAGCGAGGGCATCAGCAGCAACCAGGCGCTCTGGCGCAGCAATGGGCCCAGGGGCCGGAACCGCCAGGTTCGTCGCTTCCACCCGTTCGGCAGAAACCCGGAGCGCCGGCCCTGCTCCAGGGCCACACCGGCGTAGGTCAGCAGTACCGCCAGGCTGGCCGCTGAACCGCTGCCTCCCAGGGGGGTGAAGAGGGCATCGCTGAAGCGACGCAGCAGGGTGGACAGCTGGGGCAGCTGGCCCAGCAGCAGGGTGGGGGCCAGGGGCACCAGGCTGGGATCGTCTCCGGGGATCTGGTTGCTGCGCAGGAACCAGAGGCCGGCACCGTTCTGGAGGAACACCCGGGCGGTGTCGTCGTGGGCGCGGCGCGGCAGCATCGAACGCCAGCTCAGCAGGACATCCGCCAGGCTCTGGCCACGCTGGAACAGGGCGGTGGTGGATGGGTCGCCGCCCCCTGCTCCCGTCCCCGGGTTTCCCGCCACCGCCGCGTTCCGCTTCCAGTCGGCCCGCACCATGCCGAAGGGGGTGAGCAGCTGATCGAGGGAGCGGGCCAGCCCGTTGAGTTCGTTGAAGCGAAGCGTGTCCGGGTGGCGAGGATGGTTCTTCAGCCAGCGCACCAGCGCCGGGTCCGACTGCACCCGTTCCCGCAGGCGTCGGATGGAGATGAACAGAGCCTGGCTCGAATCCTGGACGCAGGAGGTGGCCGGGGTCACCGAGGCGAGGCCGGTGCCGTCGCCGCTGCGGTAGCGGGCCATGATCAGCTCCGCCTGCACCGCCAGCTCCCGCAACAGGGAGAGATTGCGGCCGCCCAGCGACAGCTCGGCGAAGAGGGGCTGGTTGATCAGCACATCGGAGAAGGGCCGCAGCCAGATCCAGCCCCGTTGCAGGTCACCGGCATAGGCGCTGGCGTCCTGGGTGCCGGCGACGATCCCGTTCGGATTGTTGGCGTAGATCTGGTGATAGCGGATCTCGAAGCGGGGCTCGCCACTGAATGGGTCCGTCATCACCTCCACCTCGCCGAAGGCGAAATGGCCGGTCACGGTGAACCCGGCCGCGGCTTCGCCCCGGCTGCCGCCGATTCCGCCGAAGGTGTGAATCACCAGGCCATGCTGGCCAAGGCGCCAGGCCTGGTTCCCCCCTGCCGTGGAGACCTGCACCCGCTCGCTTTGGCCACGGCGGCCGGGCACGTCCGACCAGTTGCGATTGAGGATGTAGCGGAGCCCGGCCGCCCGGCCGGCCACGCTGCTGTCGGCATCGGCTTGGGTGAGCCGGCGCGGCAGCAGGGCCTGGGCGGTGAACAGACCCCGGGCATCGGGGGCGCCGTAGAGGTACCAGCCCTGC
Source organism: Synechococcus sp. CS-1326 (assembly GCF_025128115.1). Taxonomy (NCBI): domain Bacteria; kingdom Bacillati; phylum Cyanobacteriota; class Cyanophyceae; order Synechococcales; family Synechococcaceae; genus Synechococcus; species Synechococcus sp. CS-1326. Next base: position 157,997 of record NZ_JAHLYV010000027.1, read on the forward strand.
TCCCCGGTGCTGCTGGCGGCGAGACCGGCCGGGCTGGAGAGGGTTCGGCCATAGCGATCAGGCGGTTGCTGAGGGATCCGCACCGTTTCGATCGCCCCCTCGAAGCCGCGGCGGCGGCGGTCGTAGTGCTGCACCAGGAAGCGGTCGTTGGCTTCTGGGCTTCCCGCTTCAGCAGGGGGGGCGGGGCCGAGCAGGCGCACCAGGGCCACATACCGGCCGCTGATCTGGACCGGTGGGCTGCCGATCCGCAGCAGGACGCCGCCGTTCGGCTCCCGGGAGACGGCCACATCCTCCAGGCGTACCTGCAGGTCGTCGTTGGGGCGGGCACCGGCCAGGGACTGCAAGGGCCCGACGGCGCGGCGGCCATCGAGCCGCTCGGGCACCAGGTCGCCGCCGGCGCTGGCCCGGCGGGCGGCAGGGCTGAGGTTCAGGTCGGTGCTCACGGCGCGCACCAGTCCCTTCAGTTCCGGACGGTCCTGCCAGTGAAGCCGCAGCCGCTCCCCCACCAGCTGCTGCCAATCGCTCGGGGCGTGCTCGATTTCGATCCACACCCAGTCAACGGAGCCCTGCGTGGCCGCCTCCGGCAGGATCAGGCGGCCGATCCAGGCGCCATTCGGCCGGTAGAGCGCGGGATCCGGCTGAACGGTGATCGGATAGAAGGCTGGGCGGTTGAACGGAGCCCGCTGGGCCAGCGCGTAGCTGGAGGGCTGGGCAGGTTCCGCAGCCCTGGCCAGCCACGCCGGCGCTCCGATGCCACCGAGGCCGAGGCCGGCCAGCAGCGAAAGCAGCAGGACAAGGCGAACGATGGGACAGGCCGGGCAGATCGACGCCATCGTCCACCATCGGGGCGGTGTCGGCGAGGCTGGCGGCTGCAGGCAGGTTCCGGTAAAGAGGTGGTGCGAACCGGCGTCTCGGCTCGACCCCAGCGCAACCGCTCCAGCCCAGACCCGATAGCAGGAGATCGATGGCGGCCAAGAAACTGCTGGTGCTCGGCGGTGGATTCGCCGGCCTCTGGAGCACACTGGCCGCGGCCCGCCAGCGGGACCTCCTGGGGCTTGCCGCCGAGGCCCTCGAGATCACCCTCGTAAACCGCGATCGCTTTCACGCCATCCGTGTGCGCAACTACGAAGCCGACCTGAGCGCCCTGCGCATTCCCCTGCCCGACCTGCTCGGCCCCGTCGGCATCCGGTTCGTCGAAGCTGATGTGTTGGCCGTGGATGCCACCGCCCGGAGCGTGGCTGTCTCCACACCGGATGGGGCCAGCAGCCTGGCCTACGACCGTCTCGTCTTTGCCCTGGGCAGTGAACTGCGGCGACCGGCCATTCCCGGTCTGGCCGAGCATGGTTTCGATGTGGATACCTGGAACGGCGCCAGCCGACTGCAGCAGCATCTTCAGGGGCTGGCCGGCCGGCCTGATTTTCCAGGGCGCTCCACCGTCGTCGTGGTCGGCGCCGGCCTGACCGGCATCGAAGTGGCGAGCGAACTGCCGTCAAGGCTTGAATCTGGACGCGTCGTGCTGGTCGATCACAGCCCCAGGGTCGGCTCGGCCATGGGCGAATCCGCCCAGCCGGTGATCGAGGCGGCCCTCGCTGCGCTGGGCATCGAAACCCGCCTGGGCGCAGGCGTCGCGGCGATCACCCCGGCCGGGGTGACCTTCAGCTCCGGCGAAGCGATCGATGCCGCCACCGTGGTGTGGTGCGCCGGAATGCAGGCCAGCCCGCTGACCGGGCAGCTGCCGCTGGAGCGCGACCGGCTCGGGCGTCTTCCCGTGGACGGCTGCCTGCGGGTTCAGGGCGTCGAGGCCCTGTTTGCGGCGGGAGATTGCGCCTCGGTTCCGATCGACGCCGGCCACAGCTCGGTGATGTCCTGTCAGCACAGCCGCCCGATGGGACGCTTCGCCGGCCACAACGCGGTCTGCGATCTCTTCGGTCAACCGCTGCTGCCGTTGCAGCTGGCCGACTACGTGACGGTTCTGGACCTCGGAGCCTGGGGGGCCCTCTACACCGAAGGCTGGGAGCGGCGGCTCGTTTCGAGCGGGGCGGCGGCAAAGCAGACCAAGCAGTTGATCAACCGCCAACGGATCGTTCCTCCTCTCTCCGGGGATCCGGCCGCGCTGCTCGCGGCTGCCGCACCGGTGACTCAGGCCCCGCCGCCCAACCTCGGCTGACTGCCCTGGTCAGGCAGCAGGGCTTCACCAGAGGCTGAGCACGGGCGGCATCTGCTCAAGCCGCCAGAGCTGGATGCGATCCCTCAGCAGCTCCTGCCCGACGATCGCCTCCACCCCCAGGGCGGCGAACACCGGGTTGCGGGTCACGATCGCCTCGAGCGGCGCGAACGGCGCCTGGGGGGCGGCGCCGGGCGGGCCAGGTTCCAGCCGCAGGCCGGCCAGGCGGACCAGGCTGGCCGGTTGTTCCCCGCAGAACCCGCTCAGACGCACCGCTTGGACGCTGCCGAGAGGTTGGAGTCGGGCTGCCAGCTCAGGGGTCACGAACAGGCCCTCAGCGCCGGTGTCGGCCAGGGCGGGGAGTGGACCGCTGGCGCCCCAGAGCACCAGCAGCGGTACCCCTTTCTCCCAGCGCAGCGGCAGCTCGAGCGGGGCGCGGGCTCTGGCCTTCCGCTCCGCTGCCCGCAGTGCCGCCCCGCCGAGGCTGAGCTGGTTGGTGGTGGGATCGATCCAGAGGGGAAGCTGGCGGAGCAGGGGCGCTCCGAGCACCCCATCGATTCCGGCTGGCAGCCCCGGCACCGCCAACACCAGGGCATCGCTGCCTCTGATCTGCAGCTGACCGCCCTGGCCGTCCAGCCGCAGCAGGGGCAACCGGGCACGGCGGGGTTGGAGCTCGGCGCAGTCGGCACCGGCCCCTGCCAGGCCGAAGGCTTCAGGTGGCACCAGCTGGGAACGCAGGCCGAGCCGCTTGGCCAGGTCCGGGCTGACCAGGGTCGAGGAGGCACCGGTATCGACCAGAAGTGCCACCATCGCGCCCCGTTCGGTGCGAAACCGCAGCACCGGTGCGTCTCCGCCTTCGGCCCTCTCAAGCGGTACCGAAACCTGGCCCGTGACGATGCCACCGGCCAGGGGAATACCCCTGACCTGGATCAGGGCCGCCGCTGCCGGCAAGCTGCTGGCTGGAAGCAGCAGCAACAGCGCCACAGACCAGCCCTGAGCCGTGGGGCCGCAGCTGGTGCCGTTCATGGATCTGTGCCGTTCATGGAACCTGGCTCCTACGGGGCGCTGGGGGCGGCAGCCGGTGCCGTTGCTGGAGCCTGGGCAGGTGCTGGAGTCGATGTGTAGGTCACCGTGCAGCGATAGCGGGTGTTGCCCATGCCGACCGAGAACGATTCGCAACTCGTTCCGCTCACCGTGGCCCCCTGTGGCACCTGTTGCAGCGCTCTCTCCCGGGCGTTGCTTTCGTCCCAGATCGATTCAGCGGTGGAGGATTCGGCCCAGCTGGCGAGTGGAGCGGCCAGCAGGATTCCGCTGATCAGGAGCAGGGATCGAAGCCGGGCAACCAGGGTGGAGAGGGCGATCTGAAACACCATGCGACCTGCTTCCAATCACTCCATCCTATGGAGCTGGAATCAGCGGGTCGGGCCGAAGCGCAGCCAGCTCACCTGATCGATCCTGCCGAGCGGCCTTGCTGGGGCCTGGCCGACCTGCACCTGCACCAGATCCGGCCGGCCGGCGATCACCTTCACTCCGGATCCCAGCGGGAATTGCCTGGATCCGTTCAGGGTGCCCCTGAAAAGCGACTGGCCAGCAAGATCCCTCACCTCCAGCCAGCTGGGCTCGGCGCTGCTCAGGCTGATCTGGCCCGCTGCCGTGGTCTGAACGTTTTCAGCGCTTGCTCTGGGAGTGGGGCTGGCGGCCACCAGGGCCTGCCCAGCCGCCTCCTGCCGGTTGGGCGTGGGAGTCGTTTGGTGACGCGCCCGATCGTTCAGGGTGAAGCCGAGCACCGCAGCCGCCCCACAGGCGATCGCCACTCCGATCATCCGTCTGTTCAGCGGGTGGCTGCGTTCGGTGGTGTGGCTGAAGAGCCGCTTCGCTCCGGTCTTGTGTCTGCCAGGGGGCTCGGGCTGATGGGTGAGGGGATGCAGCAGCTGCGGATGCCTGGAGCTGCTGATCACCGCTTCGAGCCCCTGGATCCGGCCGTCATCGCCGAGGCCGAGGGCCAGCCCAACCCGGCGGGCCTGGGCGATCACATAGACGGGCTCCGGCAGACGGCTGCGATCACCGGCTTCAAGCGCTTCGAGCTGCTCGATCGGAAAGAACAGCCTGGTGGCCAGCTCAGGTAGATCAATGGATCTGGCTTCACGCTGCTGCCTGAGGCCGGCTCCCAGCGTCGTGAGGGCTTTCTGGTACGGGGTGTCCTGCTCAGGCCCCGATACGGCGTGCTGCTGTCCCATCGGATCGTGATCGGCGAGCCGAGGGTATTCGATTTTCTCGCCTGAGTCCCTGCCCATGGGCACACAAACGGAGCCCGGCGATCACGGCCTTGTCCAGGGCGGTGCTGCCACCAGTGGGTGAGCTGGGCCACAGACTGGCCCTGTCCATCCTCCTGGTGATCCGCCTCGCTCCGATGATCGTTCCCAATCGGTTGATTGATGGCCTGGCCCGCACCATGCTCGGTCTGGTCTTTCTGCATGCGCTGTTCGGCAAGCTGACTGGTTTCAGCGCCGTCGCCGCCAGGATCAGCGTCAAGGGTCTGCCTTTCGCCCCACTGCTGCTGGCCGCGGCCATGCTGCTGCTGGCGGTCGGCGCCCTGCTGCTGATCAGTGTGTGGCAGAGCCGGCTGGGTGCCTTGCTGCTGCTGATTTTCCTGATCCCCACAAGCCTGATCTTCCACGGTGAGATCACCGATCCGGGCGAGCGGATTCAGCTGCTCAAGAACGTGGCGATCATCGGGGGCCTGCTGCTGGTGGCCAACCAGCCCGCAGCTGAGGGCCAGGCCCTCAGGACAGGCGGCTGAGCACAAATTCAGGCAGGGCCAGCAAGGCGGAGCAGGCTTCTGATGGAGGAAGCCATTGAAGCGAGAGCCGCGCTTCCCGTGCGAAACCCTCGGCCAGCGCCCTGGAGCGGGGAATGGCCTCGCAGCCGCGCACCATGGCGAGGGCGTTGTCGAGGTCGTCGGCTTCACAGAATTCTCTCTCGACCAGGCCAGCCAGGGCGGGGCGTTCCTCCAGGGCGAACAGGGCGGGAGCGGTGAGGTAACCGGCCGCCAGGTCGCTGGCGGCCGGTTTGCCGAGCTGCAGGTCGCTGCCGGTGAAATCAAGAATGTCGTCGACGACCTGGAAGGCCAGTCCGAGCTGCCGACCGAAGCGGTAGAGCTGGTCGAGTTCAGGAGTGGCCAGCCCACTGAGAACGCCTGCCGCCTTGGCGCTGTTGGCGATCAGGGAGGCCGTTTTGCAGTAGCTCTTGCCCAGATAGGTTTCGAAGCTCTGGCCGGTGTCATAGCGGTAGAGCCCCTGCCGCACTTCCCCGTCGGCCAGATCCATGATCACCCTGGAGAGCAGCTTCACCACCTCCAGATCGTCCAGGTTGGCGAGGTGCCAGCTGGCCTGGGCGAACAGAAAATCTCCGGCCAGCACAGCCAGGCGATTGTTGAAACGGCTGTGGACCGTGTCCACCCCGCGCCGGGTGGAGGCCTCATCCACCACGTCGTCGTGAACAAGCGAGGCGGTGTGGATCATTTCGGTGATCTCGGCCAGGCGCCGGTGGCGCGAACCGAGTTCCCCCTCCTCGGAGAGAGCCCTTGAGAGCAGCAACACGATGCCGGGCCGGATCCGCTTGCCGCCGGCGCTGAACAGGTGTTCGGCTGCGGCCTGCAGGATCGGATGGCCGGCACCGATCAGGTTGCGCAGATCGCTGAGCAGCGTTTCCAGATCGTTCTCGACCGGCTGGAGCAAGTCAGCAACCGTCGCCATGTCCACCGCACTGCCTCAAGGATCCTAGGAGGAGCGGCCGGCCCCATGCAGGTTCACCTGCTCCACCGCGGGCTGCCAGCCCAGCCAGGGGGTGGCAGCCTCGGCAAAGGAACGGGGATCGCCGGTGACGCAGAAGCGGCCGTTGCTCGCCAGGGACCGGGGTTGCTCAAGTCCACAGCTCGTGACCGGTGCTGCCGGCGTCTGCTGCAGCAGGCTGCCAAGCCTCTCCACCGTTGCCACAGCAGGATCCACCAGGCTCACCCCGGCCGGCAGCAACTCCAGCAGCAGGTCCTGCAGCAGCGGGTAATGGGTGCAACCCAGCACGATGGTCTGGACGCGGGCGATCAGCAGCGGCTCCAGGTAGAGGAGGGCGGCCTGGCGCAGACGATCGTCATCGAGCTTGCCCGCCTCGATCAGCGGGACGAAGGCGGGGCAACCCACCTCCACCACCAGGGTGCCGGGATGGCCGGCGCGGAGGGCATGGCCGTAGGCACCGCTGGCGGCGGTGGCGGGGGTGGCCAGCACCCCGACCCGATCGGCACGCAGCTGGGCGGCCACGCTGTCGATCAGGCCCAGCACCGGAACGCCGGCCTCCGCCTCGAACACGTCGAAAGCCAGGGCATTGGTGGTGTTGCAGGCCATCACGACCAGATCCACCCGCTGAGATCGGAACCAGCCGATCAGCTCCCTGGCGATCGTGCGGATCTCAGTCGCCGAGCGTTGGCCGTAGGGAACCCGGGCCGTGTCACCCAGGTAGAGAAATGGCTGGTGGGGGTGGCGTTCCAGCACCTGGCGCAGCACGGTCAGGCCGCCGAGGCCGCTGTCCATCAGGCCGATCCGCCCCTGCATTCAGCCCCCCCGCAGGTAGTTGAGGATGCCGCGGGCGATGGCCAGGGCCAGCTGCTGGCGGTGGGCGGCGGCGGCCAGCCTGGGGGAGTCGAGATCGCCGGTCACGAAGCCGGTTTCGACCAGGGCCGCCGGCATCACCGTGCGGCGGATCACGAAGAAGCGGCCGGGTTTGACGCCCCGGTCCGGGCTGCCGGGAGAGACCGCCAGCACCTCCGCCTGGACTGCACTGGCCAGGGCCCTGGAGAGGGAGCTCTGGAAATAGAAGGTTTCAATGCCGTTCACATCCGGCCGACTCATGTTCAGGGCATTGGCATGGATGCTCAGGAAGGCATCGGCACCGCTGCTGTTGGCCAGCGAAACCCGCGGGGGCAGATCCACGTCCACCTCGGTGGTCCGGGTCAGCAGCACCTGCACGCCACGGTCCTGCAGCAGCCTGGCCGCCTGCAGGCTCACGTCCAGCACCACGTCGGTTTCGCGCAGGCCGCCGATCCCGACGGCGCCAGGGTCGGGGCCGCCGTGGCCGGGATCGATCACCACCTTGAAGCGTCCCCTTGGCACGGAAGGCAGGCCACCGGCGCTGAGGGGGTTGCCGCTGCCCCCTTGAAACGCAGAAGGGGAGGGTTCGGCCCGCCACGGCGAAGGACGGGGCCGCCAGGCCACCGCAGCGGCATCCACATCCCCTTCTCCCGTTGGCTCGATGTCGCCTGAACGGAGCCCGCTCACCTCCAGTCGCCAGCGATCCCGGGCTGTCCCCACCAGTCGCATCGCGCTGGGATCAAGCTGGGTACCGGGGGCGAATTCGAGCACAAGCCGGGTGGTGGCTCCATCGGGCCTGCCGATGCGGACCTCCCGCAGCAGGCCACTGCCGCGCAGGCTGCGGGTGCGCTGGGGGGCACCGGGAAGATCGATCCAGATCCGGGGCCCCTGGCCGCCCTGGCCCGCTTCATAGAACGCCTGCAGGCTGATGGATGGGGTGGTGCGCAGTTCCAGAACGCCATCGCGGCTGATCCGCCAGGCGGCCAGGGCGCTGGCCGCCTGGGCAGGCAGGGCGCTCAGCAGCATCGCCAGGCTGGCGACGCCACCGATCAGTCCGCTGCGCAGCGGCCCCAGCAGTGGTGGGCAGGGCATCCCCAGGATCAGAACAGCGATGGACGGCGGTGCTTGAGGCTGGGCATCTGGGTCCGGACCCGTTGACCATGGCTGGAGTCGACCGGTGCCACCGCCAGTCCAGTGGCCACGCCGGCATCGGCCAGCACCGTTCCCCAGGGATCGATCACCAGGGCATGGCCATGGCTCTGCCGGCGCCCATAGTGCAGTCCGGTCTGGGCCGGCGCCAGCACGTAGGCGGTGTTCTCGATCGCGCGGGCCCGGAGCAGCACCTGCCAGTGGTCCTTGCCGGTGAAGGCCGTGAAGGCGGCAGGAATCATGATCAACTCGGCTCCCGCCCCGGCCAGATGGCGGTAGAGCTCCGGGAAGCGCACGTCGTAACAGATCGACAGGCCGACGCGGCAGAGGCCCGGCACATCCACCACCGGTGGGAGGGCCATGCCCGGCTGCACCGTTTCCGACTCCCGGAAGGTGTTGCCGTCGGGCAGGTCCACATCGAAGAGATGGATCTTGTCGTAGCGGGCCAGCAGCTGGCCGTCCTTGCCGACCAGTTCGGCGCGGTTGAAGGTGACCTTCTCGCCGGCGGGGACTGGAAAGCCGCCCCCCAGCAGGGTGACCTGGTAGCGCCGCGCCATCGTGACCAGGAAGCGGCTGCAGCGCTCCGCCAGGGTCGGGGCCAGCTCAAGCCGCCGCTCGTCGTCGCCCATGAAGGCGAAGTTCTCCGGCAGCCCCACCAGCTCGGCCCCCCGCCGGGCCGCCAGTTCGATCAGCTCTTCGGCGGCGGCGAAATTGGCCTCCGGGTCCGGTGTGCTGGTCATCTGCAGAGCGGCTGCAAGGAAGCTCGGCACCGGAAACGGCTGAAAGGACGGCGGAACTGTAGGGGAGCCCGATGGCACCCTCCCTGGCTGCGCGCAGGCGATCAGCTCGCCCTGAGCACGCCCGGCTCGGTCTGGAGCGGCACGACCCGGAGGCTGTCCACGGCGGCGCAGCATTGGAAGTCGGCGTCATGGTCGCCCAGGCCGATCAACCGCTGACCATGGCTGGCTGTTCGCAGGCAGGCTTCGGGATCCTGCTTCCACTGCTCCCAGAGGGCCAGGGCGGCCACCATTTCATCGTTGCCGGGCCGAACGGTTGGCTGGCTGGATCCCCCTAGCTCGTTCACCGCCGCCGCCACCGCGCCAGCCGCCAGGGTGTCTTCCAGCGAATAGGAGCCTTCCCAGCCACTGCCCACGATCCACACCTGCCGGCAGTTCTTCTCCAGCAACCGTTCGGCCACCGCCAGGCGGTTGGGCAGGCAGGCGGTCAGCAGCAGGGGCACGTCGCGCACCTTGTCGAGTGAGCGGGTGCCGTTGGTGGTGCTCAGGAAGATGCGCTTGCCCGCCACCCGCTCCGGCGTGACCGCCAGGGGCGAATTGCCCAGATCGAAGCCTGCCACCATCGCTCCGCCCCGTTCGCCGGCCCGCAGCCGATGTTCGGCTGGCCAGGCGGCCGCCGCCGTTTCCAGGCTGGGCAGGTCGGCAAAGGCCTGGATCGCCTCTGCCCCGTTCTGCAGCGCCCAGGCGATCGTGGTGGTGGCGCGCAGCACGTCGATCACCACGGCCGCATCCGGGCCCGCCGCTGCTCCCGGGCCGCGTTCGGGCACGTCTTCAGAGGTGTGGAAGGTATGGATCAGCACGGCGCAGGGCACGGGTCGCGTGCGTCACAGTAGGCAGCGACGCTCAGGACCCACTCGATGCCGGCCACGCTGCCGCGGAGCTCCACCCGCGATCTCCGCGGCTTTCTTGCCCTTCTCGAGGAACGCGGCCAGCTGCGGCGGATCACCGCCCCCGTCGACCCCGACCAGGAACTCGCCGCCATCGCCGACCGGGTGCTGGCCCGCGGTGGCCCCGGCCTGCTGTTCGAGAACGTGATCGGCAGCCCGATGCCCGTGGCGGTGAACCTGCTCGGCACCGTGCAGCGGGTGGTGTGGAGCATGGGCCTGGAGCGGGCTGAAGAACTGGAGGATCTCGGCGCGCGGCTGGCCCTGCTGCAGCAGCCCCGGCCGCCGAAGGGGCTGCGCGAGGCGGTGCGTTTCGGCGGGGTGCTCTGGGATGTGGTGAAAGCCCGCCCCGACCTCGACCTGCTGCCCCCCTGCCACCAGCAGGTGTTCAAGGGCGATCAGGTGAACCTCGACAGCCTGCCGCTGCTGCGCCCCTGGCCCGGCGATGCCGGCGGGGTGATCACGCTCGGCCTGGTGATCACCAAAGACCCGGAAACCGGCGTGCCCAACGTGGGCGTCTACCGGCTGCAACGGCAGTCGGTGAACACGATGACCGTGCACTGGCTGAGTGTGCGCGGTGGCGCCCGCCACCTGCGCAAGGCGGCCGCCATGGGCAAGCCGCTGGAGGTGGCGGTGGCGATCGGCGTGCATCCGCTGCTGGTGATGGCGGCCGCCACACCGATCCCGGTGCAGCTCAGTGAGTGGCTGTTCGCCGGCATCTACGCCGGCGAGGGGGTGCGGCTGGCCCGATGCAAGACCGTGGATCTGGAGGTGCCCAGCCACAGCGAGGTGGTGCTGGAGGGCACGATCACCCCCGGCGAGGAGCTTCCCGATGGCCCCTTCGGCGATCACATGGGCTTCTACGGCGGCGTGGAAGCCTCGCCGCTGGTGCGCTTCCAGTGCATGACCCAGCGCAGGAACCCCGTGTTTCTCACCACCTTCAGCGGCCGCCCGCCGAAGGAGGAGGCGATGCTGGCGATCGCGCTCAACCGCATCTACACGCCGATCCTGCGGCAGCAGGTGCCCGAGATCATCGATTTCTTCCTGCCGATGGAAGGGCTCAGCTACAAGCTGGCCGTGCTCTCGATCGACAAGGCCTATCCCGGCCAGGCCAAGCGGGCGGCGATGGCCTTCTGGACGGTGCTGCCCCAGTTCACCTACACCAAGTTCGTGGTGGTGGTCGACAAGTCGATCAACATCCGCGACCCACGCCAGGTGATCTGGGCGATCAGCGCCCAGGTGGACCCCCAGCGGGATCTGTTCGTGCTCGAAGACACCCCGTTCGACACGCTGGATTTCGCCAGCGAACGGCTGGGGCTGGGCGGACGCCTGGCGATCGATGCCACCACCAAGATCGGGCCGGAGAAACGGCACGAGTGGGGCGAACCGCTGGGCCGGCCGGCGGCGATCGAAGACCGGCTCGATGCCCGCTGGCCGGAGCTGGGTCTGGCTGACATCGACGCCTCCGAACCGGATCCCACCCTGTTCGGCTACACCCTGGAGCATGTGCTGGAGCGGCTGGCGGCGCGGCGTTGATCAAGCGCCGCGGCCTGCAGGCGCTCAAGGCGCTGCTGGAGCTCGCCAAGCAGCCTGGCAGCTGGTGTTCGGTGACCCAGATCGCCGCCGCCCAGTCGATCCCGGCGCCGATGCTGGAGCAGGTGTTGCTGCAGCTGCGGCGGGCCGATCTGGTGGAGGCGCGCCGGGGGCGCAGCGGTGGCTACCGGTTGCGGCGCCCGCCGGCGGCGATCCCCGTCGCTGAGGTGCTGCAGGCCGTGCGGGCCGATCCGGCGCTGGGGCCGGCGCTGGGGCCCGCGGTGGTCATGGCGAGCGACCCTTCGCTGGCAGGTGAGCAGGTGGCCCAGGCCCTGGTGCGGCGCCTGCAACGGGCGCTGGAGCGGGAACTGGCCCTGCTCACGCTCGAAGAACTGCTCTTCGATCTGCGCAGCTGGCAGGAATGCCTCAGCGAAGATGGCGGCCTGATGGTGGGGTAACCCACAGAGCGGCCTGCGGAAACGCCGGTCGCGGCCAGGATGGCCTGGTGTTGCTCACGCTCTGATGCCCGACAGCGATGCCAGCCCGATCGCCGAACGGCGTCGCATGGCCGAGCGGGATCAGGGGCTGGTGCCCTGGGCGCTCTGGGGCAGCTACCTGCCGGATCGCCAGTGGGGCACGGTGCGGGAGGACTATTCCGCCGACGGCGACGCCTGGCGCTCCTTCCCGCACGACCATGCCCGCTCGCGCGCCTACCGCTGGGGGGAAGACGGCTTGCTGGGCCTCTGCGATCAGCGCGCCCGCCTCTGCTTTTCGGTGGCGCTCTGGAACGGCCTCGATCCCATCCTCAAGGAGCGGCCCTTCGGACTGGGCAACCCCGAAGGCAACCACGGCGAAGACATCAAGGACTACACCTTCCACCTGGCCAACACCCCCACCCACAGCTTCATGCGGGGGCTCTACAAATACCCCCAGCGCCGCTTCCCCTACGAGCACCTGATCGACGAGAACGCCCGCCGCGGGCGTGACAGCCCGGAATTTGAGCTGGTCGACACCGGGCTGTTCGACGACGACCGTTACTTCGACGTGCAGGTGGAGTACGCCAAGGCGGCGGCCGACGACCTGCTGATCCGCCTGCAGCTCACCAATCGGGGGCCCGATCCGGCGCCGCTCACCCTGCTGCCCACCCTCTGGTTGCGCAACACCTGGAGCTGGGGTTATGCGGACGCCGCCGAGCAGCCCTTGGAGCTCGAGGGCGACCAACTGCGCGCCCCTGGGCTGCCCGGCCTCGGCTCGTACCGGCTGGCCTGCGCTGAGCCGGGCCCCTGGATCTTCACCGACAACGAGACCAACACCGGGCGGCTGTTCCGCCAGCCCAACCGGCGGCCGTTTCAGAAAGACGGTTTCCACCGTTATGTGGTCGAGGGGGAGGGGGGCGCCATCAATCCCGCCCAGCGGGGCACCAAGGCGGCCCGGCTGCTGCGCCGCACCCTGGCGCCGGGTGAAACCTGGGTGGTGGATCTGCGCCTCTGGGCGGGCGAGCAGCCGGCGGCCTTCGGAGCGGCGTTCGACGCCATGCATCAGGCGCGCGAACAGGAATGGCGTGCCTACTTCGAGCACTGCGTGCCGGGTCTGGCCGACGACGACCGCCGCATTCACCTCGCAGGCGCCGCTGGGTTGCTGTGGTGCAAGAAGTACTACAGCTGGGATGTGAAGCGCTGGCTGGAGGGGGACCCCGGCCAGCCGGTGCCGCCGCCGGAGCGCTTCAGGAGTGCCAATGCGGCCTGGCGGCGTCTGCATGTGGAAGATGTGATCTCCATGCCCGATTCGTGGGAGTACCCCTACTTCTGCCAGTGGGATCTGATGGTGCACGCCGTGGCGTTCGCCGGCTTCGATCCAGCCACCGCCAAGGAGCAGTGCATGCTGCTGCGCAGCCCCCGCTTCACGGCGCCCAACGCCCAGACCCCCGCCTATGAATGGGCCCTCTCCGATCCCAACCCACCGATCGGCGCCTGGGCGGCGATGCGTGTGTTTCAGATCGATCGCAAGCAGAACGGTGCGGCGGACAGGCCCTTTCTGCGCGCCGCGCTGCGCAAGTTGCTGCTGGAGTACGGCTGGTGGGCCAACCGCAACGACCGTTCGGGAGACAATGTGTTCGAGGGAGGCTTCCTCGGCCTCGACAACATCGCCGTGTTCGATCGCCGCTTTCCGCTGGCGGATGGCAGCCGCATCGGTGAGAGCGATGGCCTCGCCTGGATGGCGTCGCTGAGCCTGAATCTGCTGAACATCAGCGTGGAGCTGAGTGTCAGTGAGCCGGAGTATGCCGATCTGTGTGAACGCTTCGTCTACGACTTCGTGCAGCTCAACCTCACGCTCAACACACCCACAGATAACGGCTTTCTGAACTGGGACGAGCAGGATGGCTTTTATTACGATGTGATCGAGCGGCCGGATGGCAGCTCCGATTATCTCCGCAGCCGCTCGATCGCCGGCCTGATTCCCCTGCTGGCTGTGGCCAGCTTCGATCAGGAAACGCTGGAGCGGTTGCCGGTGCTGGATGTGAAGCGCAGCATGGCGTGGTACATCCACGAGCGCACGTCTCCCTCATGGGTGGAAACGCACCTGGGCCGCCGGCACAACGATCGGCTGTTGTTTTCGCTGGTGCCGGAGGATCGGTTGCGCCGCATCTGTGAACGGCTGTTCGATGAGGCTGAATTCCTCTCGCCTTATGGCATTCGCTCGCTCTCCAAAGTGTATGAAACGGCTCCTTTCTGCTACACCGAAGGAGACGAATCCGAATGCCTTGCCTATTCACCTGCCGACAGCCCGGTGGCGATGTTTGGAGGCAACTCCAACTGGCGCGGCCCGGTGTGGATGCCGCTCAATTACCTGCTGATCGAATCCCTGCAGAAGTTCGGCCATTTCTATGGCGACAGCTTTCTGGTGGAATTCCCTACCGGCTCCGGCCACTGGCTCAGCCTCTGGGATGTGTCGTTGCAGCTGGAGCAGCGGCTGGTGAATCTCTTTCGCCGTGACAGCCAGGGCCGGCGCGCCTTCCTGGGGGATGTGGAGCTGTTTCAACGCAACTCCCACTGGCGTGATCTGATCCAGTTCCACGAATACTTCCACGGCGACACCGGCCGTGGGGTGGGCGCCAGCCATCAGACCGGCTGGAGCGCGATCGTCTGCAAGATGATCACCCAGCTCGCCCAGTATCCACTTCCCTGAACGCAGCATCGGTCTGGTCTGTTTTCTTGTTCCGCCGCCTCCAACACCGCCATGCCTGCCACCCCACCGGCCTCGATCACCGCTCCCCCGATCACCCTCTCGCCGCTTCCTGGCGCCGGCCAGTTGAATCCACCGGATGGCAGCCACGTGGATGTGTTGATCATCGGCAGTGGTGCCGGTGGTGGCACCCTGGCGCGGCATCTGGCCGGCAGCGGCCTCAAGGTGCTGGTGCTGGAGCGCGGCGACTGGCTCCCCCAGGAACCGCAGAACTGGAGCGCCGAAGCGGTGTTTCAGCAGGGCCGCTACGTGTCTGCCGACACCTGGCACGACAAACACGGCAAGGCCTTTCAGCCCGGCAGCCACTACATGGTGGGCGGCGCCACCAAGATGTATGGGGCCGCCCACTTCCGCCTGCGCGAGGCGGATTTCGGTGAGTTGATTCACCACGACGGCATCTCACCGGCCTGGCCCCTTCCCTACGACGTCTTTGAGCCCTATTACCAGCGGGCTGAAGAGCTGTTCCATGTGCATGCCCAGCAGGGGGAGGATCCCACCGAACCCCGCCGCAGTGCCCCTTATCCCCATCCGCCGATCGCCCATGAGCCGCGCATGCAGAAGCTGGTCGACGACCTGCGCGCCGCCGGCCTGCGCCCCTTCCACGCCCCCAGCGGGGTGATGCTCGATGAGGCCAACCTGCCCTTCAGCCGTTGCCGCAAGTGCAACCGCTGCGATGGCTTTCCTTGCCTTGTGCATGCCAAAGGAGATGCGGAAGTGGTGGGCATCCGGCCGGCCCTGGCCGATGCGAATGTGTCACTGCTCACCCGCGCCCATGTGCAGCGGTTGCTCACCGATGCCAGTGGTGGGCGGGTCACGGCGGTGGAACTCCTGCGTGATGGCGAGCCGATGCGTTTTTCCGCCGATGTGGTGGTGGTGAGCTGCGGTGCCGCCAACAGCGCCCGGCTGCTGCTGATGTCTGCCAGCGACCGCCACCCGGCCGGCCTGGCCAATGGCTCGGGGCAGGTGGGCCGCAACTACATGTTCCACAACAGCAAGGCCCTGGTGGCGCTGGCCCATGAACCCAACACCACCGTGTTTCAGAAAACGGTGTCGATCAACGATTGGTATCTGGGCTCTGAGGCGTTTCCCTACCCGATGGGCAACATCCAGATGACGGGCAAGACCAGCGGCACGATCATGAAGGGCTATGCCCCGCTGGAAACCTTCCTGATGCCGGGCTGGAGCATGGACAAGATCGCCGAGCATGCGCTGGATTTCTGGCTGAGCAGCGAGGACCTTCCCGACCCAGAGAACCGCATCACCGTGAACAAGGAGGGGGCGATCACGCTCTCCTACACCCCCAACAATCAAACGGCCAGCGCCAGGCTGGAGCACAATCTGCGCAGCCTGCTGGATTCTCTTTATCTGAAGAATCACCTGGTGGAGCGTCAGATCTACGTGAAATCCAGCATGGCGATTGCCGCCGTGGGCCATCAGGCCGGCACCTGTCGCTTCGGCACCGATCCGGCCAGTTCGGTGCTGGATCTCGATTGCAAAGCCCACGAGCTCGACAACCTCTACGTGGTGGACACCAGCTTCTTCCCTAGCATCGGCGCCGTGAACCCCTCGCTCACCGCGATCGCCAACGCCCTGCGGGTGGGCGATCATCTGATCGCCCGGTTGCAGAGCTGATCAGGCCGGTGGCACACCATCCGCATCGACGCGGCTGAGCTTCTCAGCCGAAGTTGCTCAGCAGGAGATCTCTGATCAGCAGCCCATCGAGGGAGAGTGCGCCACCACCGGCGCTGATCAGCACCAGGCACATCACCACATACATGGCCGCCTTTTCCCAGCTGGGCGGTTCCCCCACACCCATGGGGCCGGCATAATCTCCAGCCGGAATCTGATAGGGGTCCGGGGCGATGAACGGAGTGCCCGCGAACACCTCCAGCACCATTGCATAGGCCATCGACACCAGAATCGCCAGGGCGGCCAGCGGTGTGAGCAGCCCGATGATCAAGGCGATGCCGCCCGCCCACATCGAGGCCGCCGAGAGGAAACAGAGCCAGCGGGGCGTGCGCATGGCGGCGGCCCAGGTGCCGAGGTTGCGCAGCTTCGGCCAGCCATGGCGGATGAAGGCGATGCCGGTGAACAGCCGCAGCAGCGTCAGCGCCGCTTCGGCCAGGGGAGATGGGCCGATCGGCACCAGGACCTCGACGATCTCCACAGCCACGGGAGTTTGCACGCTTCGGGCCATCAACGTAACCAAGGCGCCCGGCTGCGTCGATGGGGTTCAGGAGCCGCTGACGCCGCCCGCCTCCAGCAGCAGCAGTTCGTGGCCATCGGGATCGGCCAGGCGCAGGCCCCGCGTCCAGGGTGAGGCCCCCGCCTCCAGCTCCAGCACACCAGGTGGAAGCACCTGCGCTCCGAAGGCCGCCGCAGTGGCGGCAATCTGCTCGAGGTTGCTGGCCGCCAGGCGGATCTGCCAGTGGGAAAGGTCTTGCGGGGCCGGATTCCCCGGCTGCGGACGCCCCTGGTTGGGGGGCAGGTAGGCGAGGGTTTCGATGCCCATGCCGGCCCTGCAGCGCAGCGGCGTGATCTGCACCTTCGCTCCGCTCAGCCCATCGAGCCGGTCCTGTTCCACGCCGCTGTTCTCGCCGCTCGGCAACGCGATCAGGCCGAGCCCATCGCTGTAGAAGGCACGGCTGCGGCCGGAATCGGCGATGGCGATGGCGCTGTGATCGATGCCGAGCAGCTCCCAGGCACCGGCTGGCCGCGGGCGGTGCCAGCGGGGATCTCCCTTGCCGGCGGGAAACTGCAGCAGCTCCAGGGTGTGGCCATCGGCATCCCGGAACTTGTATGCCCAGATGCCAGCGGCGGCGGTGTTCCAGTCGGGCAGCCGCTGGGGGGCCTCCGACACCGCCGTGAGCACGCCAGCGGCCAGCAACGGTTGCAGGCGCGCCTGGCTGGCCGCCAGATCCGTCGTGACCAGGCAGAGGTGCTGGAACCAGAGATCACAGCTGCGTGAGTCCGGCGGCAGCGGCCGGCCCGGCCGCTCGCCTGGGCCGGGATCGAGCACCTCGATCAGATCCAGGCGCTCCTCGCCCAGCTGCAGTTGCACCCGCAGCAGCCGCCCTTCCGGCAGCCCGAACAGGGCGGCTTCAGGGCCTTGCACCAGCCGGTGGTCGCCCAGCCGCACAAAGCCGAGCGATCCGCAGAAGAAGGAGGCGCTGCGCTCGGCACTGCTGCAGGTGATCGCCACCGCTTCGATGTGGGGGCCGGGGCCGGCGGTGGCGGCCGTCATGGGCTGGTGGTGCCTGCTGGGGGGGTGCCGCCGGGGCGCTGCAACACGATGCTGAGCACGCCGCCCAGGCTGATCAAGGCGGTGCCGAGCCAAACCGCAAGCGTGGGTTGTTCGGCAAACCAGATCCAGCCGATCAGGCCGGCGAACACCACCGAGGAATATTGAAAGGCGCCGATCGCACCAGGTTCGGCATAGGTGTAGGCCTTGATCAGCAGAAACTGAAAGCAGGCCAGGCAGAAGCCGGAGGCCAGCACCGTGAGCCACTGGCTGGCCTCCAGCCCGCCCAGCAGTGCAGCGATCGGCCCCTCGGGCCGCAGGGGGCCGAGCATCGCCACGCTGGAGCCGGCGCTGCCGATGAGCAGGAAATAGATCATCTGGGTGAGCGGCGCTTCGCTGCGGTCGAGCCGTTTCACGGCCAGGAATTCCACGGCGCAGAGCAGGCCGGCGGCCAGGCCCAGCAGATCGCCGGGACGGGTGAGCAGGGAGGCGTTGGGCTGCACCACGATCACCATGCCGGCAAAGCCGATGCCGAGGCAGCCCCACAGCACCCGGGGCACCCGCTGGCCGAGCACCAGCCAGCTCAGCAGCGGGATGAACAGCGGCGTGGTGTTGAGCAGCACATTGGCGTTGACCAGATTCACCAGCCGCGCGGCGGTGATGAACAGGAAGAAACCCGCCAGCCCGGTGCAACTGCGCAGCAGGTGCAGCAGCGGCACAGCGGTGCGCAGATCACGGCCACCACGCCACAGCACCCAGGGGAGGATCAACACCAGGGCGATCACGAACGTGAGCCAGGTGAATGGCACGGGCCCCATGCCACTGCCGAGCGCTTTGCCGAAGGCGCTCTGGGCGGTGTTCGCCAGGAAGGCCAGCACCAGCAGGGCGGCCCCCAGCAGCAGGGAGCGCATCGATGCGGCGTCCGCCTGTTGGGGTGTGGATGGAGTCACATTCGCCACGGCGCTCAACCCTGCCCGGTGGGCCCATGCTTACCTTCAAAGTCGGCCCTGTCACCCATGGATTCCGTGACCAGCACCGTCAATCCCGACGCCCTCCGCACCCTGGCCAAGCTGCTGGAGGGCAAGGTGGCGATCGTGACCGGCGGCAACAGCGGCATCGGCAAGGCGATCGTCGAAGCCCTCGCCCACCGCGGCGCCAAGGTGGTGATCGACTACCGCTCTCACCCGGAGGCCACCGAGGAGATCGAGCGGGAGATCGGCTCGTTCGGCGGCAGCAGCTTCGGTGTGCAGGCTGATGTGGCGAAGCTGGAGGATCTTCAGCGGCTGGTGGATGCGGCGGTGGAGAAATACGGGCGCATTGATGTGATGGTGAACAACGCCGGCATCGAAACCCGCACCTCCATTCTCACCACCACCCCCGATGACTACGACAAGGTGCTGGATGTGAACCTGCGCGGTGTTTTCTTCGCCACTCAGTTTGCTGCCAGGCAGATGATCGCCCAGGGCGGCGGTGGCCGCATCATCAACATCTCCTCGGTTCACGAAGACTGGCCGATGCCCAACAACACGCCCTATTGCCTGGCCAAAGGCGGCATGCGCATGCTCACCCGCACCGCCGCCCTGGAGCTGGCGCCTCACGGCATCACCGTGGTGAATGTGGGCCCGGGCGCCGTGGCCACTCCGATCAACGACGCCACGATGAAGGATCCGGAGCTGATGGCCAAGCTGGATGCCGCCATCCCACTGGGCCGCATGGCCCGGCCTGAAGAGGTGGCCAGCGTGGTGGCCTTCCTCGCCAGCGACGACGCCAGCTACATCACCGCCACCACGATCTTTGCCGATGGCGGCATCATGCAGAGCAGCCCGGGTCTGTAGCGGCAGGGCTCACGGCCTCGGCTTCCTCAAAGCGCGGTTCTCCCATGATCAGCAGGGAGCCGCGCTGTCGGGCGGCGATCGCCCAGAGCCATTTGGTCAGCAGGCTCACCCGGTTCTCGTTGGCGGGCATGAAGCCCAGGTGGGCCACGCCCCAGATCAGCCAGCCCAGCGGGCCGTCCACTCGCCAGCCGCGCAGGTCAGCCTCGGCGTGCAGGCGCCCCAGCATTGCCATCGAGCCGAAATCCACAAAGCGAAACGGCACCTGGCGGCGGCCCTCCAGCCCGGCCCGCAGGTCACGGGCCACCCAGCTGCCCATCTGCACGGCCACACTGGCCAGCCCCGGCAGCGGAGGGGCTCCGGGGCTGGGTGCGTAGGCGCACAGGTCACCCACCACCCGGATCTCGGGATGGCCGGGCACGCAGAAATCGGCGTCCACCGGCACCCGGCCGCCCCGATCAAGCGGCACGCCGGTGGCCTCGGCCAGCCGGGCGCCCAGTGGGGACGCCTTCACCCCGGCCGTCCAGCACACGGTGGCCGCCTCCCGCACCTGCTCCCCGGCAGCGGTGCTGATCGTGACGCGGCCCGGCTCGATCGCCTTCACCCGGCCCCCCAGCAGCACCTCCACGCCGATCGATTCCAGGAAGCGCCGGGCGCCTTCGCCCAGGTCGGGATGCATGCCGCGCAGCAGGCGGTCGCCGGGATCCACCAGCAGGATGCGGGTGTCGTCGGGATCGAGCTGGCGGAAATCCCGCGCCATGGCGTGGCGCAGCAGCTCCGACACCGACCCCGCCAGCTCACAGCCGGTGGGTCCACCCCCCACCACCACCACCGACTGCAGCAAGCGCCGCTTCTTTGCCTCGGGTGTCTGCTCCGCCTCCTCCATCGCCAGCAGCAGGCGCTCGCGGATCTCCAGGGCGTCGTCCAGCTGCTTCATCGGCGGGGCGATCGCCTGCCAGTCGTCGTGGCCGAAGTAGGAGCTGCCGGAGCCCGCCGCCAGGATCAGCTGGTCGTAGCTCAAGCGGCGCTCGTTGAACACCAGCTCCTTGGCGTCCGCATCGATTTCCTTCACCTCCCCCATCAGCACCTGCACGTTGCGCTGGCCACCCACCAGCAGCCGCAGGGGCACGGTCACATCCCCTGGGGCCACCAGCCCGGTGGACACCTGATACAGCAGCGGTTGGAAGAGGTTGTAGTTGCGCTTGTCGATCAGCGTCACGCGCAGATCGGCACCGGCCAGGGCCTTGCAGGCGGCCAGGCCCGCGAAGCCACCGCCCACGATCACCACATGGGGGCGATCGCGCAGCGCTTCAGCCGGCGGCTCCAACTCCAGAAAGAAGCGCTCGCGGGGCATGGGGATGCAGGCCGGATGGCTTGAAGCCTATTCAGGGCACTGCGGTTCACGAGCCCAGGTAGCTGGCTCGCAGGTGGTCGTCGCTGAGCAACGCGGTGGCAGAGCCGCGCAACCGCACGCTGCCGGCCTCGAGAACCACGCCCCGGTCGGCGATCGCTAGCGCTGCCAGCGCGTTCTGCTCCACCAGCAGGATCGTGAGTCCCTGGCTGTGAAGATCGCGCAGAACGGCCATCAGGTCTTCCACCAGCCTGGGGGCGAGGCCAAGACTCGGCTCATCGAGCATCAGCACTTCGGGCCGTCCCATCAGGGAACGGGCGATCGCCAGCATTTGTTGCTCTCCCCCCGAGAGGCTGCCGGCCAGTTGACGGCGCCGATCGGCCAGGCGCGGAAACAGGCTGTAGCACCAGTCCAGATCAGTCTGGATGGCCTTGGTATCACGCCGCAGGAAGGCGCCCAGTTCCAGATTGGTGGCCACGCTCTGGCGGGCCAGCACCCGGCGGCCTTCCGGGCAGTGGCCGATGCCCAGGCGCACGGTGGCTTCGGTGGACAACGCTGCGAGCGGGCGCCCCTTCCACTCCACCGTTCCCGCCGCCGCATCCACCAGTCGGGAGATGGCCCGGAGCGCCGTGCTCTTGCCGGCCCCATTGGCACCGAGCAGCGCCACCAGCTCGCCGCTGTGGATGTCCAGGTCGAGGTTGCTGAGGGCCTCGATCGCTCCGTAGCGGATCGTGAGCCCCCGCAGGGCGAGCAGAGGGGCGGGGCCAGGGGGTGCCGGGGTCATGCCTGGCTCCCCAGGTAGGCCTCGATCACCAGCGGATCGCTGCGAACCTCGGCGGGGGTTCCTTCCGCGATCCGCTGGCCGAAGTTGAGCACCGCCAGGCGATCGCAGAGGCGCATCATCAGCGGCACGTGGTGTTCGATCACCAGCACGGTGAGGTTGAAGCGCTGGCGCAGCCTCTCAATCAGGTCGGCCAGCGCCGCTTTCTCCGCGGGGTTCATGCCGGCGGCCGGTTCATCGAGCAGCAGCAGCCTGGGGCCGGTTGCCAGGGCACGGGCAATCTCCAGTCGGCGTCTGTGGCCGTAGGCAAGGCTGTCGGCCGGTTGATCGGCCAGCCGATCGAGCTCCAGCAGCTCCAGCAGTTCGTGGGCCCGTTGCCGAAGCTGGTCCTGCTGGCGACGGAAGGCGGGCCGGTTGAGCAGTCCGGCAAGCAGCGGCGATCGGTCGGCGCTGTGCAGGCCAACCAGCACGTTGTCGAGGCAGCTGAGCGGTCCGAACAGGCGCAGATTCTGGAAGGTGCGGGCGATGCCCAGCCGGTTCACCCGCTCCGGTGGCAGGCCACCGATAGCCGCACCCTGCCAGAGGATGCGACCGGCATGGGGGGGCGTCAGCCCGGAGATCAGATTGAAGAGCGTGGTCTTGCCGGCCCCGTTCGGTCCGATCAGGCCCGTGATCGTGCCTTCCTGCACCTGCAGCGAAACCTGGTTGACCGCGACCAGCCCGCCGAAGCTCCTGGAAAGTCCCTCCAGCTCCAGCAGGGGTGGTGCCGTCACCGGCGAACTCCGTTGCCGCCTGCGGCGCGAGCCGGGAAGGCCCGTGCCAGGGCGGCCAGCCTCTCCGGCGTGATCAGCCCCTGGGGCGCCAGGATCGAGCCCACCAGGATCACCAGGCCGAACACGATCAGGCGCAGGTCACCGACCGGCCGCAGCAGTTCCGGCAGGGCTGTGAGCACCAGGCCACCCAGCACCGGCCCGAGCCAGGTGCGGGATCCACCGAACACCACGAAGGCCAGGGTGGTGATGCTGGCATCGAAGCCACCCTGGCGGGCGTTCCAGGTGTTGAGGAAATGGGCGGCCACCACTCCGGTGAGGGCCGCGATCGCGGCACTCAGCACGAAGGCGCTCAAGGCCACCTGGGCCGTGGGCACCCCCATGCAGCGCGTCGCCAGTTCGTCTTCCCGGATCGCAGCCATCGCCCGCCCCAGACGCGTCTGCTCCAGTCGGGCGCAGAACCAGCAGCAGAGCGCCAGCAGCAGCGCCGTGCAGACCAGGTAGCCGCCGGGACCATCGAACGGCTGTGGAATCGCAAAGATCCCCACGGCCCCACCGCTCCAGCCGGCGTTGAGGTTCACCACCCGCAGGATCTCAACCAGGGCGATCGTGGCGATGGCCAGGTAGATGCCCCGCAGCTTCAGCACCGGTCGGCCGATCAGCAGAGCAAGCCCGACCGCCAGTCCCACGGCCAGGACCATCTCCAGCAGCAGTGCGGGCAACGGGTAGAGCCCACCTGCACCAGCAGCGGCCAGGGCGGGCCAGCGTGTGGAGAGCAGGGCCGCCACATAGCCGCCGATCGCATAGAAGCCCGGGGTGGCAAGCGAGAGTTGTCCGCAGCGCAACGGCAGGTACACCGAAAGGGCGAGCAGAGCGCCGAGCCCCATCTGAACCAGCAGGGAGAGGTCACTCACACCTTGCTGACCGTGGCTTTGCCCAGCAGACCCCGGGGCCGGAGCAGCAGCACCAGGAACAGAAAGCCATAGGCAACCCCGTCCTTGTAGCCGGAGAATTCAGCCGGCACCAGCGCCTCAGCCAGCCCCACCACCAGCCCGCCGAGCATGGCCCCCGGCACACTGCCCAGCCCTCCGAGCACCAGCACTCCCAGCCCCTTGAGTCCGAAGCCGATGCCGAAGTAGGGCCCGGCGATGCTCACGCTGAGGGCCACCAGCCCACCGGCGACACCGGCGAGAAAACCGCTGAGGGCAAAGGCGAGCCGGATCATCGCCCCGGCATCGATGCCCAGCAGCCTCGCTGTCACAGGATCCTCCGAGACGGCCTGCAGGGCCTTGCCGAGCCGGCTGCCCTCCAGCCAGAGGGTGAGAACCACGAGCACAACGGCCGCCACGGCCATCAGCAGCAGCTGCACCGTACGCACCTGGGCGCCACCGATCAGAACCGCAGCCGGCAGTCTCCCCAGGCTGCCGGCTGGAATCGAATAGCTTTCGGCCCCCATCAGCAGCTGCACTCCATTCACGATCACAACCCCGGCCCCCAGGCTGGAGATCAGAAAGAGGAGCGGCTCCGCCCGCCGTTGGCGCAGCGGTGCGAAGGCGGTGGCCTCCACCACCAGCCCCATCCCGGCGGCACCGGCACCGGCCAACAGCAGGGCCAGCCAGAACGGCAGGGCGAGCGGAAGCTGGAAGCCGGCGAGGGCTCCGTTTGATCCCACCGCCCCGCCGATCAACAGGTAGGTGAAATAGGCCCCAAGCGTGAACAGCGCTCCCTGGGCGAAATTGATCACTCCGAGCACGGAGAACACCAGCGTGTAGCCAAGGGCGAACAGGGCGTAGACCGCCCCGCTGGCCAGCCCGTTGAAGAGGACCTGAAGCAGGTGCTCAACGCCGCTGCTCATTCGAGCAGGGCGAAGCGACCGCTCCGTCCGCCCGGCTCCATCTGCACCTCGGCCACGTGGAAGCGCTCCTGCACCACCTCACCCTCGGGAGTGAAGGCGATCGCGCCGAGGGGCGTGTCGTAGCGACCGCTCAGCAGCTCCTGCATCAGCTCCTGGCGCACCTCGATCAGCGGCCTTACGTTGATGGGCGTGCGGCGGTTGAGCCGGGTGAGCGCTTCGGCCACCACCTGATAAGCGGTGAACGCCTGGGCGGAGAGCTGGGGGGGAATGGCGCCTCCGGTGGCCTCCTTGTAGAGCGTCACGAATCCCTTGTTGATGGCCGAATCCAGTTCGGGGCTGTAGGCCTGGGCGATCAGGATGCCGTCGCAATAGGCCTGACAGATCGGGTAGATGTTCGGGGTGTTCATGCCGTTGCCCACCACGATCGAGCCCTTGTAGCCCAGTTCCCGGAGCTGGCGGATCAGGTTGCCGCCATCCACCGCCTGGGCCGAGATCACGATCAGATCCGGCTTCAACCGCAGCGCCGCGGTGATCTGGTTCTGGAAATCCTGGTCGTTGAGCTGGGTGCGTTGCACGGTGACCGGTTTCAGCCCCTTGGCGGCCAGAGCACTCTGGAAGATCGCCGCTTCCGAGCTGCTGTAGGCGTCGTCCTGGGCGAAGAAGACCGCCGCGCGGCGGATCGATGGGTCGCGCTTCAGGGCGGCCTTGATCGACAGGGGCGCGATCACGGCGCTGGAGGCCGACACACGGCTGATGAAACTGCCGATCTGGGGAATGCCCTCGGCGGTGTTGGAGGGCGCCACCACCGGGACACCGCGCCGCTGGGCGATCGGGTCGGCGGCGAAGGCCTGCTGGGACAGGGTGGGGCCGATCAGCGCCACCACTCCCGCATCGATCAGCAGGTTGAAGGCCTGACTGGCCGCCTGTTCGTCGCCGCCGCAGTCCTCGATTCGCAGCCGGATCGGCATCACTTTTCCCTTGAACCAGCGCTCAGCGAGCTGCATACCAAGCTGCTGATCCTGTCCATACACGTTGGCGTTGCTGGTGAGAGCCAGCACCGCCCCCACCGGGACCCCCTGGCTGAGATCAAGCGGTTTGTCGCTGCCGGTGGAAGCGCAGCCAGCCAAGGCCAGAGTGAGGCCGCTCAGCCCCAGCAGCAGGCGGGGGAGCGGGCGAAGGCGGAACTGCATGCCGCTCAGGCGATGGCGGCGAAGCTGTCGCGGAACGCCTCCAGGGTGGCGTCGATGTCTTCGTCGGAGTGGGCCAGGGAGGTGAAGCCGGCTTCGAAGGCGCTCGGCGCCAGGTAGATGCCCCGCTCCAGCATGGCCCGATGCAGCTTGCCGAACCGCTCGGTGTCGGCGGCCTTGGCTTGCTCGAAGTTGCGCACCGGACCGTCGCAGAGGAAGAAGCCGAACATGGCACTGATGCTGCCGCCGCAGATCGGCAGGCCGGCGTCCTTGCCGGCCGCCAGGATGCCGGCGATCAGCCGCGAGGTGGTGGCTTCGAGTTTTTCGTAGGTGCCGCTCTGGCGCAGCAGTTCAAGGGTGTGAATGCCGGCGGTCATCGCCAGGGGATTGCCGCTGAGGGTTCCCGCCTGATACATCGGTCCGGCCGGGGCCACCATCGCCATGATCTCGGCGCGGCCGCCGTAGGCCCCCACGGGCAGACCGCCGCCGATCACCTTGCCGAGGGTGGTGAGATCAGGGGTGATGCCGAACTTGGCCTGGGCGCCGCCGTAGGCGATGCGGAATCCGGTCATCACTTCATCGAAGGTGAGCAGGGCGCCGTTTTCGGTGGTGATCTCGCGCAGGCCCTCCAGGAAGCCTGGTTCGGGAGGCAGGAAGCCGGCGTTGCCCACCACCGGCTCCAGGATCACGCCGGCGATTTCACCGGGGTTATCAGCGAACAGCCGCTTGACCGCTTCGAGATCGTTGTAAGGAGCCGTGAGCGTGCTGGCGGTGGTGCTGCGGGGCACGCCGGGGGAATCGGGCAGGCCGAGCGTGGCCACGCCCGAGCCCGCCTTGACCAGGAACATGTCGGCGTGGCCGTGGTAGCAGCCCTCGAACTTGATCAGCTTTTCGCGCCCGGTGAAGGCCCGCATCAGCCGCAGCACCGACATGCAGGCCTCGGTGCCGGAGTTCACGAAGCGCACCATCTCCACGGAGGGGACGGCATCGATCACCATCTGGGCCAGCTGGTTCTCAAGGGCGCAGGGGGCGCCGAAGCTGGTGCCCTTGCCGAGCGCGTTACGCAGGGCGCCGATCACCTTCGGGTGGGCATGGCCGCAGATCGCCGGCCCCCAGGAGCCGATGTAATCGATGTAGCGGTTGCCGTCCACATCCCAGGCGTAGGCCCCCTGGACCCGATCGAACACGACCGGCTCGCCGCCGACGGAGCGAAAGGCCCGCACCGGCGAATTGACGCCGCCCGGCATCAGCTTCTGGGCAGCGGCGAAAAGTTCCTTGGAGCGGGTGGTGTTCAGGGCTGGAACCGAGACGGGGGCCGATGTCAAAGCTGAATCCGCGGGTGTTGGGGGCGGCCCGTCGAGGGGAACGGCAGGGCGCCCCCGTTGCAACAGCCATTTCCCATCCTTACGCAGGAATGGCTCCTTCCGTCCAGTCGTTGCCGGGTCGGTAAAGTCCGCTTGGTTGATTCTGCTCCCGTTGGTGGAAACCTCCAGCACATCGAGGCTCCCCTGGAAGCGGATCGAGCGGCACCTGCGCCGCATCCTGCCGGAGCGGGCCGTGGTGGCGCGCCGCCAGGAACTGCTCACTTACAACTGCGACGGCCTCACCCTGCACCGCCATGAGCCGCCCCTGGTGGTGCTGCCGGAAACCACCGAGCAGGTGGCGGCCATCCTGGGCTGCTGTCACGCCATGGGGGTGCCGTTCGTGGCCAGGGGCAGTGGCACCGGGCTCTCCGGCGGGGCGGTGGTGGAGCAGGAGGCCCTGCTGGTTGTCACCAGCCGGATGCGATCGGTGCTCGCCGTTGATCTCGAGAACCAGCGCATCACCGTGCAGCCCGGTGTGATCAACAGCTGGGTGACCCGGGCGGTCAGTGGTGAAGGCTTCTACTACGCCCCGGATCCCTCCAGCCAGGTGGTCTGCAGCATCGGCGGCAACGTGGCCGAGAACGCCGGTGGGGTGCACTGCCTCAAGTACGGCGTCACCAGCAACCATGTGCTGGAGCTGGAGGTGGTGTTGCCCGACGGCAGCATCACCAGCCTGGGTGGATCGCTGGCGGAGATGCCGGGTCTGGATCTGCGGGGCGTGTTCATCGGCAGCGAGGGCACCCTCGGCATCGCCACCGCGATCACCCTGCGCCTGTTGCCCCAGCCCCAGACCGTCGAGGTGCTGCTGGCCGATTTCGGCGCCATGGAGGCGGCCGGAGAGGCGGTCCGCACCGTGACGGCCGCTGCGGTGCTGCCGGCCGGCATGGAGATCATGGACAACTTCACGATCAACGCCGTCGATGATCTGTTCGGGGTCGACGAATACCCCCGGGATGCGGCAGCGGTGCTGCTGATCGAACTTGATGGCCGCTCAGAGGAAGTGCAGGCTGCGGCGGAGCGCTCGATTGAGCTTTGCCTCCAGGCGGGTGCCCGCTCGATCCGGCGAGCCCGCAGTGCAGCTGATCGGGCCCAGCTCTGGAAGGGCCGCAAATCGGCCTTTGCGGCGGTGGGCCGGATCACGCCCACCTATTACGTCCAGGATGGGGTGGTGCCCCGCAGCGCTCTGCCGAGAACGCTGGCGGCGATCGAAGCTCTCAGCCGGGCCTATGACCTTTCAGTGGCCAATGTGTTCCATGCCGGTGACGGCAATCTCCACCCGCTGATCCTCTACGACGCCAGCAGCCCAGGGGTGCTGCAGCGGGTTCAGGATCTCGGCGCCGACATTCTGCGGCTCTGCATCGACGCCGGTGGCAGCATCACCGGTGAGCATGGTGTCGGCTCCGATAAGCGCTGCTACCTCGACTGGATGTTCAGTTCCGAGGATCTGGCCACGATGCAACGGGTGCGCCGGGCCTTTGATCCCGAAGGCAGGGCCAACCCCGGCAAGCTCTTTCCCACCCCGCGCAGCTGTGGGGAGTCGGCGCGGCGCGGCCGTTCGATCGGCCTTCAGCTGGATGGCTTGCCACTCTCCGGCGATGGCAGCGGAGATGGGAACGGTGCCGATGCCGCCGCGCTCGGCGCAACAGTTGAGGTGTACTGAATCCCGCTCCAGTGCTGCTCTGGAAGGGTTGGCATACTGAGTCGGTTGTTCTCCGCTCTGATTCGGTGTGCTGAAGATCCTGAGCTTGCCGATTCCGGCTCCGGGTGCCCTGGTGCTGGCCCTGGCGGCCCTGCTGGTGCCGCTGCTGACCCCTTCCACCGCCAGGGCGGAAACGGTGATCGAGCGGGCGGCCCGCACCGGGGTGATCAGCCTGGGTGGGCCGACCAACCTGGCCCCTTACTCCTTTCTCAACGAGAAGCAACAGCCGACGGGCTACGGAATCGCCGTTGCGGAGCGGATCGCCGCCGAAGTGTCCCGCTATCTCGGCAAACCGATCACCCTTGATGTGCAGCCGGTGAATGATCCGGCCACGCTCTTCCGCCAGGTGAAGACAGGCGAAGTTGATCTTGTCTGCGGCGCCCAGTTCACCTGGGAGCGGGAGATGTTCGTTGATTTCACCCTGCCGTTCAGCCTTTCCGGCATCCGCATGCTCACCCCGCAGGGGCGGCTCAGCGGCAGCGCCGATTCCTTGCTGGGCAAGCGTGTGGGGGTTGTTGCCGATTCGCTCGGGGATCGGGCGATCAAGGCTCTGCAGCCCAGGGCGGTGCGGGTGCCCGTGGCTGGCCTGAATGAAGGGGTCAGCCAGTTGGTCGCCGGTCAGCTCGATGCTGTGGCTGGCGATTCGCTCCTGGTCGCCGCCGCCCTGCAACGCAAGGGTGCCCAGGGATTTGCACTCGTGCCGGAGGCGCCCCTGGCACGCTATGCCGTGGGGTGCATGCTGCCGGAGAACAATTCCACGTTCCGCAATCTCGCCAATCTGGCCGTGGCGAAGCTGATCCAGGGCTACCTCAACGACAACAAGGCGGATGTGCAGCTGGTCAACCGGTGGCTGGGCCCCGAGGGAATGCTCGGCCTTCCTCCCCAGCTGATCAAGGATTACTTTCAGACCGTGTTGCTCAACCACGAACAGATCCTGGTTCCAGCAACGTCCTCTGCCACTCCGTTGGTGCAAGCCCCATGACGATCACCTCCCGTGCCGGCATGCTCGGCCTGCTGGTTTCCCTCACCGTGCTCAGCGCGCCGCAGGGCCAGGCCGCCGGCAGCCCGCCGGCGTTCGCTGGCCCCGACAGCACGATCGAGCAACGGCTGAGCCGCATCGCCGCCGCCCTGCGACAGAGGCAGGGTGTGATCGATGATCCGGCTTCACCCAGCGGTGACCAGCAACTCGCCGCCGGTTTCGCCAATGGTCGCTACGGCGGCGCCGTACGCGGTCCCGGCGGGGGCGGCTTCGTCAACGGTCACCCCTATTACGGAGGCGGCAGCCGAGGTTTCGTCAACGGCGGCGGTGGCTTCGTGAATGGGGCCTATGGCGGCGGCGGCTTTGTCAACGCTGTCCCCCGCGGTGGCGTTTTCCGGAACTGGTAACCCGTTCAGTTGCAGCCCTGCACGGAGATGCGATAGCTGAAGCCCAGGGCACCGGGCTGGGAACTCGATCCGATGTGGAAGTTCATCAGGCTGGTGCGGCGACCGGGGATCGCCGGGAAGGGGCCGAACATGCGGCCTGTCCCCTCCGGCGGTGAAATCGTCACGTCGAACAGGCGCAGGCTGGCGCCATCGGTGAAGCGCATGTAGCCCCGAACCGGGTAGGTGGCGGGGTCGGTGGAGGTGGCGGTGAAGAAGAACCGATAGCTCGTGAAGGGTCTGTCCACGATGAAGTCGGTGTTCCAGTTGGTACGGCCCAGCAACCGACCTGGCCCCACCCGCTTCGCCACCACCGGATCGCCGCTGCCGCCCAGGGGCATCAGGAAGCTGCAGACGGGTTCGGCCTGGGCGCCCGTCGACCAGCCCAGCGCCAGCACGGCCGCCAGGCTCAGCCAGGATTGATTCGGCCTGAGCCGCTGTGAACGACGATTCAGATCGCTGTTGAGCATCGGGATTGTTTTGGCGCCAACCTTAGGGCTCTCAGCAGGCGCCGAGCCGCCCCTGTCTGCGCTCAGCACCCTGCCATCGGGCTGGTCTGGAAGCTGAAGCCGCCGTCCAGATCGGCCCCGTGATCGTCACCGTCACCGTCACCGTCGTTGTCGTTGTCGTTGTCGTCGTCATCCTCGGGGAGCTGGAGATTCACCAGCACCGGCGCATGATCGCTGGGTTGCTCCTGGCCCCGCACCACCTTGTCGATCGCACAGCCGGTGGCCCAGGCCAGCAGGCTCTCACTGAGATAGATGTGATCAATGCGCCAGCCCCGGTCCCGGTCCCAGGCGCCGCTGCGGTAGTCCCACCAGCTCCAGTGGTTGCCGGCTGGCTCGAACAGCCGGAAGACGTCATGGAGATCTCCACCCAGGGCCGCCTGCAGCGCCTGGCGCTCGGCCGTGCTGGCCATGATCCCGCCGCTGAGGCGGGCCGGATCGTGGATGTCGCGGTCTTCGAGGGCGATGTTGAAATCTCCAAGCACGCACAGCTCTTCGCCCCGCTCCGCCTGGACGGCCAGGTAGCGGCCCAGGCAGGCCAGCCACTCCAGCTTGTAGCCATACTTTTCGCTGCCCAGTCCTGAGCCGTTCGGGACATAAAGGTTGAGCACCCTCACGCCCGCCACCCGGGCGCTGATCACCCGCTTCTGCTCGCTCAACCGTCTGGCGTCAGCATCCTCGGGCAACAGGGCCGCCAGACCCACCTGCACATCCTCGAGGGGCAACCGGCTGAGCAGGGCCACGCCGTTGTAGGCCTTCTGGCCACTGATCGCCACGTCGTAACCCAGGGACCGGAAGGCCTCGGTGGGAAACAGCCGGTCCTCCACCTTGGTTTCCTGCAGGCAGAGCAGATCAGGGTTCTGCCGCTCCAGCCAGGCCAGCACCTGGGCCAGCCGGGTGCGGACGGAGTTCACATTCCAGGTGGCGATGCGCATGGCCTGAACGAGAGCGGCTGGCGATGAGCCCTAGCATCGGATCCCGTTGATGCCTGCCCCGCCATGGCGCCTCCCCTGGCCTTCCGTGCTGTTGCCTTGCTGGCCGCCGCTGTGATCGTGGTGCCGGGGATCGTGCGCGCCGATGGGTTCGGAGCCGGTCAGTCGGTGCAGGAGAAGCAGCTCTACGACTACGGCCCCGATCAGAACAAGGGAATTCTCAACACCACCAACCCGATCGAGCTGATGAACCGGATCCGCCGCGGTCAGGCACTCGATAACGCCACCGACCCCGGCGATGCCATTGATCGGGCGCTCAGGGAGCTGGAGGTGAAGACGGTGCCGGCAGGCCAGACCCCTGGATCGGCGGGGATGAAGGGTCCTTAGGAGGCTGGCCGCTGGCGGGGCTGCGCAAGGGCGCCAGCCCCCAGGCTGCGGCCACCTGATCGAGGCGGGCATCCTGGCGATCCGGTTGCCGTCGCCGCGCTTCGGCCAGGATGGCGAGAGCGGCCTGGGTCTGCCCCTGCTGCTGCTTCAGCAAGGCCCTGGCCAGCACGGGTCTGGGGTCACTCGGGAAGCTTCTGGCCAGGCTCTGGTAGAGGGCGTCGGCTTCAGCGAGCTGGCCGCGCCGCTGGCGCAGGTCTCCAAGCAGCAGGCCGATCGGGAGGGCCTGGGGCTTCAGCTGGGGCAACGAGGCTTTCTGCAGTTGGGCCTGCAGCTGCGCCTGGGCCGCTTCTCCCTGGCCCTGCTCCCACTGCAGCAGGGCCATCAACTGGAGGGCTTCGATCCGCTCAGGATTCATGTTGAGCAGCTGCCGCACTTCCCGCTCGGCACCGCTGCGGTCATTCTGGGCACGGCGCAATTCGGCCAGCATCAGCCGCAGCGGCCAGCGGTCGGGTTGCTGATCGGCCATCCGCTCCAGCAGAACGGTGGCTTCGGCATTGGACTGCAGGGCCAGCAGGAGTTCCAGCAACCGTTGCTGCTGCCCCTGGGTGGCGTTGCCCCGGGCAAGGTCGGCCTTGAGCAGGGCCACCTGCTTCTGAGCCTCCAGCCGGGATCGATCGGCATTGGCGGGGGCAGGGTCACGCTGGGCCAGCCACCAGCCCGCCCCCAGTCCGCCGAGCGAAAGGGCCAGGCCTGCCGCAGCAAGCCAGAGCCCCCGGCGGGCGGCAACGATGCGGCCGACACTCAGTCGGGAAGCCATGGATCGATCGGAGTTCAGTCAAGTCTGGCCCCTGGAGGCCTGGCTAGATTGCGGCACGGGCCAATGGTTGCCCCCCCTGAAGATGCGTCACCATCCGATTTCCCCGGTCACCGAACCGATGCAGTACCGGGCCATTGGCGTGGTTCGCGGCCAGTACGTTCCAACCGATGCGGAGCAGCCCACCCGTGGCCTGATCCACACCGCCGATGGCACAGCGATCGAAGCGGTTGTGCTGGGCAGGGTTCTCAGCCTGGTGCGTCGCCATCTCGACATGGCCAGCCCCCATCTCTGGGTGGTGTATCCCCGCATTCGCGAGCCTGGCAGCCTCCATCTCCAGATGGTGGGGGTGTGGGAGCCCAGCACCCTCGATGCCGTCGAGTCACCCCCGGCCGATGACCAGCCCCCAGAGGACAGCCTTCCGGAAGGGGATGACTACTTCTCCGTGCGCGGCGAGCTGATCTTCACCCGGCCCGAGAGTGGTGACCTGGTGATCAAGGTGCGTCAGAAACCCCGGGCCGATGGCACCAGGGTGCAACCGTTCAAGCTGCAGTTGCGCGGCCAGATCCCCCTGGAGCATCTGCGCCATTTCGTCTCCCTCGATCTGCGACGTCAGGCCAGTCAGCTGGAGGTGGAGCGCTTCGAAGTGATCGGTCCGGTCGCCCAGCGCGGCAACCGGGGCGGCAAGGATCGCAGCGGTTCTGGTCGCAGCAGCGCCGACCGGAGCGAGCGCAAGCCACCGAGGAATCCGATCAGCCGGGGTGAGGCCCTGCCCCCTGGCGGCCGCCGCACGGCGATCATTCGGCCGGGGAGCTGAGGTCGTTCTGTGGACCATCCCGAATCCAGCTCCACGCGAAGGGTTCCAGCTCCGGATCCCGGCGATGGCTCGATCAGCACGCTGACGGCGGGGATCGTGGTGGCTGCTGGCACAGGCCTGGCGGTGCTCGGGCCGGTGTTGGGGATCTCCCCCTGGCTGACCAGTCTGGCGGTCGGTGCTGGACTGGTTGGTCTCACGGTGGATGCGGCCCGTTTCGGTGGCAGGGGCGGCCATCTGCTGGCTGAAGCCCTGCCCGGTGGCCGGCAGCGGCTGCGGCGGATTGCGATCCACGAGGCGGGCCATTCCCTGCTGGCCGAGCAGAACGACCTGCCGATTCGACGGGTGCTTGTCGGCAGCCTCGCCTGCCTGCAGGCTGGATTGCGGGCCAGCGGCAGCACGGAGTTCGAGATTCCCGCCCACGCCAAACTGGCCGCTGAAGATCTGCGCCGCTGGAGCCGGGTGCTGCAGGCCGGCATGGCAGCCGAAAGCCTGATCTACGGCCGCTCCCGCGGTGGCGGTGATGACCGGGCCCTGCTCGGCCGCCTCTGGGGATTGTCGGGCTTTGATGTGGCCACCGCCCAGCTGGAACAACGCCGGGCCCGGCGGGAAGTGGTGCAATGGCTGCGACGGGAGCAGCCTCGCCTTGAGGAGCGCGCCGAGCATCTGCTCTCCGGCGCCCCCCGGTTGTTGCGCTGACGCCATGACCCTGGCCTATCTCGATTGCCCCACGGGTGTGGCCGGCGACATGGTGCTCGCGGCCCTGTTCGATCTGGGACTGCCTGCCTCGACGGTGGAAGCCCCCCTGGCTGCCCTGGGGTTGAGCGGTGCCTACCGGCTGCGGATCGAGGAGGCCAGCAGCGGTGGGCTGCGCGGCCGCCGGCTCAGCGTGGATCTTCTGGAGCCCCAGCTGGAGCATCGTCGCTGGCTGGAGCTCCGAGGCCAGATCGATTCCAGTGCGATCGAGCCGCCGTTGCGTCAGAAGGTATTGGAGGTGTTCGGGCTGCTGGCCGAGGCGGAGGGCGCCGTGCATGGCCACCCGCCTGAGCGCGTGCATTTTCATGAAGTGGGGGCCGTGGATGCCCTGGTTGATGTGGTGGGGGTCTGCGCCGGCCTGCTCCATTTCCAGGTGGACCGCCTGATCTGTGCCCCGCCGCCGGCCGGTCATGGTGTGGTGGCGACAGCCCACGGCCTGCTGCCCCTGCCGGCGCCGGCGGTGCTGGAGCTGGCCCGCCGCCATCGCGTTCCCCTGGCCGGCGGGGATGGCCGGCCCGCCGGTGAACTCACCACGCCCACGGGAATGGCACTGATCGCAGCCTGGGTGGACGGTTTCGGGCCGGCCCCCGCCATGGTGCCGTCGGCTGTGGGGATCGGCCTCGGCCACCGTCAGCTGGATCGTCCAAACCTGCTCCGGCTTTGGCTGGCAGCGGAAGCCATGGAACCGGAGGGAGCGGAGCTGGTCCCGGCTGCCCGGCCGATTCTGGAAACGGTGTTGCTGCAGCAGGCCCAGATTGACGACGCCACGGCCGAGGATCTCGCCTTTCTGGTTGAGGAGTTGCGTGCGGCAGAAGCACTGGAGGTCTACAGCCAGGCGGTGCAGATGAAAAAGGGCCGATGCGGCGTGTTGCTCACGGTTGTGGCCCAGCCGGAGCGGGCTGCTGCGTTGCGGGCGATCTGGTGGCGCCATGGCAGCAGCCTGGGGGTGCGTGAGCACCTGGAGCAGCGCTGGTGTCTGCCGCGCCTGCAGCGACAGGTGAGTACGGCCTGGGGAGAGGTGCGGATCAAGTGGGTCACCCTGCCGGATGGCAGCCACCGTTCCAAGCCTGAACACGACGACCTGGCCTCCCTGGCCAGGGCCCATGGCCTGAGCTTGCAGGAGGTGCGGGAAGCGGCG
The DNA here is from genome assembly GCF_025128115.1 of Synechococcus sp. CS-1326. Classification (NCBI taxonomy): domain Bacteria; kingdom Bacillati; phylum Cyanobacteriota; class Cyanophyceae; order Synechococcales; family Synechococcaceae; genus Synechococcus; species Synechococcus sp. CS-1326. Next base: position 193,256 of record NZ_JAHLYV010000027.1, read on the forward strand.
CTGCGCGCCCTGGCCGGCGACAATCCAGATCCCAGCAGCGACGCGGCCCGATGATCAGACGTCCCAAGCTGGCTCTGCCCAGGCTGGCTGTGCCCAAGCTGGCTCTGCCGGGGGGGGCGCGGGTCTGGGTGAGTCTGCTGAGCTTCGGCTTCGTTTTCGCCGCTCTGCTGGGCAATGGCGAGCAGCTGCTGGCCCTGCGCCTCGATCCCCAGGGCTGGCTCTGGCTCACCATGGGAATCGGCTTCAGCCTGCTGAGCCTGGTGATCTGCGGGATGGCCTGGGCGGTGGGCTTGCGCTGGCTTGGTTTTCGGCCGGCCTGGGCCGCCTGTGTCCGGTTCTATCTGCGCAGCAATCTTTACAAGTACCTGCCAGGTGGCATCTGGCACCTGGCAGCCCGGGTGCAGCTGCTGCGTCGCAGGGAGGAGGCTGCCCTCCCCGGGGAGCTGCCGCTGCTGGCCGTCGCGCTCTCCACTCCTCAGGCTGTGGTGGCCGTGATGCTCGATCCGGTTCTGGCAGCCAGTGCTGCCTTGCTGCTGGTGCCCTTTGCTGGCTGGCAGAACGGCCTGGCCCTGCTCGCCCTTCTCCCGGCTGTGCTGTTGTTGCCGCGCTGGCTCAATCCCTTGCTGGGGCGGTTGGAGCGGCGCCGGGCTCGGCAGCTGAAGCTGGAGGAGCCTGGGGGGGATACCCCGGCCCCGGCGCCTTTCTCCCTGCCGGGGTATCCCTTGTTGCCCCTGCTGCCCCAGTTCGTTTTCGTGCTGCTGCGCTTCGGCGGTTTCGCCTGCTGTGTGCTGGCCTTCGATCAGCAGCTGAGCCTGGGCTGGCCCGGTTGGCTGGGCGGCTTCCTGCTCGCCTGGACCGTGGGGCTGGTGGTGCCGGGTGCTCCAGGCGGCCTGGGGGTGTTCGAGGCGATGCTGCTGCTGCTGCTCGGCGCCGAACTGGCTGAGGCTCCCCTGCTCGCGGTGGCCCTGAGTTATCGGCTCGTGGCCACCCTGGCCGATCTGCTGGCGGCCCTGTTGGCCCGCCTGGATGGCCTGCTGGTGGCGGCGGCGGCTCGGAACCGATCGCTGGCGAGCTGAACCATCCCCGGAGGCACCACCGGTTCCGATCTTCGCAACAAGGCCTATTATTGAGAACGCCCGGCCTGGCGCTGTGCCCTTGTCCGTTTTGATCGACTCCGCAGCTCCGTCAACCGAGGTCCTGGCCGCTCCGCTGGCAGCGGGCGAGTTGCGCGCCAGCCTCCATGGCCGTGGCCAGCGGCTCACTCCCCAGCGCCAGCGGGTGCTGGCCCTGTTCAAGCGGATCGGGGAAGGCAGCCACCTCAGTGCCGAAGAGGTGCATCAGCGACTGCTCGGCTCCCAGGAGAAGGTTTCCCTGGCCACGGTGTATCGCAGCCTGCGGCTGTTGAGTTCGATGGAGCTGCTGCGGGAGCTGGAACTGCCGGAGGGGGGCAGACGCTTCGAACTGGCCGGTGACACCCACCGCAACCACCATCATCTGGTCTGCGTCGGTTGCGGTCGTACCGAGGAATTCGAGAGTTCGGCGGTTCTCGCGGCGGGAGAGCAGGCGGCGCTCGGCCAAGGATTTCGCCTGATTGAGTGCGTGCTGAATGTGCGGGCGCTGTGCCCTGGCTGCGCCGCGGTTCAGAACGGTTGAGGGGGGCTGCTCAGTCTGGGCGGAGCGGCCATGGCCTGGCCCGGGTTGATGGCCCGGCGCCTGGCAGGGGGAGAGCTGAGGCCATGCTGCTGGTCGGCCCAGTGGGCGGTGAGGGCTGCCAGCAGGGAGGCACGATCGCCAAGGATCCGGATCATGGCCTGGTCGGGTGGGGGACGGGTTCCATCCTGCGGGGATTCCAGGCGAGCCCGGGAGTTGATGGCACCGGCGTTGAGCCCAAATGACACCGCTGTCGGTGCCGCCGCCGGTCGATCGCCGGCCGACCGACTTGCAACAACCAGTTGCTATTGAGAACCACTTGCAAGAAAGCGGGTTGACTGTCTAGATTGCGAGTCATTCGCAACAGTGCTGGGTCCGTGGCCTTTCGCTTCCTGCCTGATTCGCCTTCCACCGCCGTGCGCATGCCTGTCGGTCAGACCGTTCTGCTCGATCCCGCTGGCCGTCCCGGCGGCTGTTGCCTTGAGGTGCTCGAAGGGGTGGCCAGGGTCTATTGCCCCTGCGAGGAAACCGAGGGGATGACCCTTGCCTTCCTTCAGGCCGGCGACCGGCTGCGTACCGACCGTCTCTGCAGTGAAGGGGTCTGCGTCGAGGCGCTCACTCCGCTCCGTTTCCGCAGCGACGGAGAAGCCGGCGAGAGCGATGGTTTCGATCCTGTCAACGAATGGACTCTGCAATTGCTTCGCATTCGCCATCTCGGCAGTGCTGAACAGCGGCTCCATGCCCTCTTCGGCCTGCTGGTCCGTCGGCTGGGCCGCCGTTGCGGTCCCTGGTGTGATCTGCCATTCCGCCTCACCCATGAGCGGATCGGAGAGCTGATCGGCACCACCCGCGTCACCACCACACGGCTGATTTCCCGGATTCGCCAGGCCGAGCTGCTGGAGGCTCCCAGCGGCCAGAGCGGCCTGCGTCTGGCGCCGTCCCTGGTGGAATCGGCTCCCCTTGCGCTCGGCTGAACGGAATCCCTGCCCCATGACTCTTTCTCCTTCCTCTTCTCCTTCTTCTTCCCTGTCCCCGGCGGGCCCTGCGGTTCTGGCTTGTCCGCGGCAGCCGGTTCACGTGGCCGACAGCCTGCTTGGAAGCCTCTGCCGCGAGATGGGCCGCCTCCTGAGCCGGCGCAGCCAGATCCAGGCCCAGGTGTCCCGTTGCCGTGATGCCGATCTGATCGGCCGGCTGCACGGCGAACTCGACCGCTGCGCCGAGCGCCAGGCTGAACTGCGCACCGTGGTCAGGGCCTGGCAGGGCCGGCCCGGACTCGATCCCGTCGGGATCGCCTTCCTGCTTGAACTCACCCGCCGCACCAGCCTGGCCTGAGCGACAGCGCTTCAGGAGCAGGAGGCCTGAGGCTGAGTTACTCCCCGATCTTGGACGGTGCCGCCTGACCGTTTGCCAGTTCGGTATCGAGAATCAACAGAGCGGCAGGATTACCGGCGGCCAGCCGCAGACGACCGAGAAGATGGGCGGCTTCATCTTCCGAAGCCGTCTGCTTGTCGATCAACGGATCGAGATAGACGGTGGTGCGCACATCACCGGATTGCTCCGCCATGGCATAGAGCTGATGGAGTGATGTGGTGACATCCACTTCCATCTGAAAAACAGCCGCCAGGATGTCTTCGATATCACTCCACACCTGTCGTGGCGCCAGGGTCGCTCCCAGTGCCACAGGCTGTCCCCTGGCAATCAGGTAGTCGGCGAACAGGCCGGCATGGTTGCGTTCCTGATCGGATTCCTGCTTGAAATGATGGGAGAAGCCGCGTAATTCACGCTCGGCGAACCAGATCGCCAGGGCCCAGTAGGAGGCGCTGGCGTTCAGTTCCATCGCCAGATGTTGCTGCAGTGCCTCCAGCAGCGACTCCTGGATCGGTTGAGCCACAGGCCTCCCACCACTCTGCAGGCTGCCGGCAACGGGCTGGGTGCTCAGGGTCATTGTGCTGATCGTTGGTTTGAACTCAGCGTAGGGACCCAAGCGGGCACCAGGCCCAGATGGGAGATCCATCCTGGCTCGATGTTCGATTGGTTACAGCCGGGGGTGATCATGGTTGCGGCTGGGGGGTGATGGCCTTCTAGGGTTGAACCAACCACCTCCGATGGCATGGCCGATCTTGCCCCCCCTCCCGAACCTGCCGCTGTTCGCGCCCTGCGCCAGGATCTGATTCGGGTTTCCAAGAAGAAGGGTTGCAAGCAGTCGAAATGCTCCCACTGGAAGGGCGGTTGTTGCCGCTGTGGCCGCGACTGAGCCCACCCTCAGTTCTGCTTCCGGCTCCGAGCTCGGCTCCAGGCAGCGTCAGTGCTCAGCAGTTTGTCTCTGGGATCTGATTGGTCCTCTCCAGTGGTAAGGAAACAAAACTCCTTCTCTGCCTGGATGTCATCCATCGACCACTCCCAATCGGCCTGCCATGCTGGTCGACATTCAATTGAACTTGAGGGTCTCTGGCATCGCTTTCCCAGCCAGTTAGGGTCCACGGATTGGGTTCTCCAGGGCGTTGAACCATAACTTGGTGTTGGTGAGTTGGTGGGATTGCTTGGTCCCTCTGGTTCCGGAAAAACGACACTTCTGCGCTTGATCGCTGGAGTTGGTCGACCGGAGCGAGGCGTGATCCGTCTGGGCGGACGCGAAGTGGTGGGACCCAGCCGCTGTTTGCCACCGGAACGGCGAGGTGTCGGCATGGTTTTCCAGGATTACGCCCTGTTTCCCCATCTGATCGCCTGGGAGACCGTCTGCTTCGGTCTTCCGCATCGCCAGAACAAGGGACGCGCTTCCCGCTGTTCTGGCGCAGTGCGGCACCAGCGGTCTGCTTGTCACCCACGATCCTGAGGAGGCCCTGGCGATCTGCAATCGTGTCGCTGTGCTGAAGGATGGTCGCCTCCGTCAATGCGCCAGCCCGCGAGAACTGGTCAGTGGGCCCGTCACGTCCTTTGTTGGGAGCTCCGTGCTGCAGTGCAACGTGTTGCCTGCCTGGTGGCAGGGTTGCGTCCTGCACACCCTGCTGGGGCCAACTCAGTCAGTGAACGAATCAACCTCTCTTACGCTCCCGGTGGCGTCAGACGTTTCTCTGGAGGGGCTGGCAAGCCCAGATGATCTTGATCTCTGCCCTGGCAATGGAGGAGTGACCATCATTGTGGGAAGGCAGTTTCTCGGCCGGCACTGGCTCGATCAGGTGGGCCAGGGAGGGATACGGCTGCGGGTGCGCCAGCCCATCGATACCTCCCTGCCGCTGGGTCAGCGCTGTGGCCTGCACTTGCGACCTGTCGCCGTGGTGCACACCTGTCCTGCCCGGAAGTGCAGTGGGGCACATTCACTTCCAGATTGAACAAGAAAAACTCCCTGACCCCACCAGGTGAGGGAGTCCGTCACCATGGCCATTCTGGAATGGAGCCGGCAGAGGTCTGTCGCCGATAACTCCCAGCTCTGTCGGCAAAGGCACCCATGCCAGGTGCGATTGAGAGAAGTTGTGATTGACAACATCCACAGCCTTGCAGCGCCGGCCCACTCGAGTGGCCAGACAGAAGCGGCTGAATTCAACCACCACGTTCAGAAGCTTGAGCGTGCGGCCATCCATTGTTTGGTTGAACTGGAAGTCGATTGCCCACACATGGTGGGGGTATTCAGCTCGAACGCAGCGGACGTCTAGCGGCTCAGGCCCTGAACAAAAACCGTCACAACAGCTGTCACCATGACCCAATGCCAGCCGCGCTTTCCGGTGGGATTGCATCCGTCGGCGTTGCCTGTGGGTGCGCCGGTTTCATCCACGTAGGCCACCGGCTGCTGACGGGCGAAAGCGGTGGCCTGATGCATGGGCTGCTCCAGTGCAGCGCTCAGGCACTGGCGGATTGCCGCAATGGCGACGCGACGGCTCTCTATTCCCAGCAGCTGAACCAGCAGCGCCTGGGTCTTGCTCAAACTCAAGGGGGGAAGGCGCAACCCAGCAAAACCACCAAGGCAATGAGCCGAGGCTAGCGGCGACTGAGCTCCACATCCACCGGCAACGCCGCGCAGGTGCTGGTGGAGCAGCAGGGGCACACCAACCGGTGCAGCCGGTACGCCTCATAGGAGAAGCCGAGCCGTTGCTTGATGAGCAGCACTCCAAACGCCAGCCTTACAGGCTTTGCGGGGGCACCAATCGTGGGGGTGAACTTAGCTACAATTTGTTTCTCCCAGCTCTGCCCAGGGCACCTGAGAAAAGAAGCGCACTCAGCGGTTGTCCGGGTCCAAGGTCCAAGGTGCCCCCAAAATGCACGCGGAATTCATCGATTGAGACCTGTCGGTATGATATTAACGGTATATCTGTACTGATCAGCAGGTGCAGCAATCATCGATTGCCCAGCGCGCAGCCAGTTTGTCGGGGTTCGAATTCTGAAACAAGTTGTGTCGCAGTTGACCTAACTTTGTCAGGAATCCCCAGGAGTCTGTTGCCCGGAGCACGTAATCACCCGGTCACTATCCTAAGCGATGATGCTGAAGTTTGAGTCACCCAAGAACCCGCCGCCGCCGACAACGACGGCGATGTGAAACAGACCGCCTGGATTGGAACCGTTCTGATCGAAAAAGAGATTTTCGCTAATGTCATCGAACAGAAACTGACCGTTGGTTCCAAACGTGGCAGGAATGCCGTTACCGAATGCGAAGGGGACGGCCCCCCCAGCAACAAGTCCGCCGCCGAACGCGGATGCGGAGATGGCAATCACGTCATTTGCGTTTACCCAATCAGTAATCCTGTCAGGTAGGTTCTGAAGAACGGAGAATTGGAACCTATCGATACCCAATCCGCCAGTCAACGTATCCGCTCCCGCCTTGCCGTCCAACGTATTGGCCGCGCTGTTCCCTACGATCGTGTTGGCAAGCGTGTTGCCGGTCCCGCTGATTGCGGTAGCACCCGTTAGCGTCAGCTTTTCAATTGTCGTTTCGAGAGTCCGTGTGACACTCGCCGTGACCTCGTCACCCGTGCCGCTCGAGTCCACGATCGCATCACCCACATTGTCAACAACGTAGACGTCGTTGCCCGCTCCACCCGAGAGCGTATCCGCGCCAGCCTTCCCGTCGAGAATGTTGTCGCTCGCATTGCCAGTAATGACGTTAGCGAGCGTGTTGCCCGTGCCGTTGATCGCCGCCGATCCTGTAAGCCTCAAATCCTCGACGAAATTGCCGAGCGTGAAGCTGATCGAGGACTGCACCAGATCGACGCCGACCGCGTTGACCTCGGTAACAGTGTCGGACAGTTCGTCAACGACATAGGTGTCGTTACCGCCCAGACCCCGCAGAACGTCGCCGCCGCCCACGCCGCCGTTCAGCACGTTATCCGCGCCATTGCCGACAATCGTGTTAGCGAGCGTGTTGCCCGTGCCGTTGATGTTCGCCAGACCAAGCAGAGTGAGGTTCTCAACATTGGCAGTCAGTGCATAGGACACCAGGCTGTCAACCCGGTCAATGCCTTCGCCTGAAAGTTCAACGACCGATTCGCCAGTCACATCAACTTTGTAGACATCGTTGCCCGCACCGCCGACCATGATGTCCACACCGGCAGCGCCGTCCAGGATGTTATTCCCGGTATTGCCGACTATCCGATTGGCTAGCGCATTGCCCGTGCCGTTGAGGTTTGCTGCTCCCAAGAGCGTCAGCTGCTCCACCTCCGCCGCCAGCGCCGCGATGGTAATTGTGCTCTCGATTCGATCGGCGGTGCCACCGCCTGGCAGTTCGACAACCGTGTCGCCGGTCGCATCCACGAGATAGACGTCGTTATCGTCGCCGCCGGTCATCGTGTCGTTGCCAATCCCGCCATCGAGCCGGTCATTGCCGATCCCGCCGGTCAAGAGGTCGTTGCCCGAGCCGCCCTCCAACGTGTCATTGCCAGCTTCTCCGATGAGGGAATTCGCAAGCGACGTGCCCACAATGCGGTTCGCCAACCCATTGCCAGAGCCTTGGAAGGCAAAGCCTGTCAGGGTGAGGTTCTCAATCTGCGAGAAGATGCTCAGCGTCGCGTTGAAATTGGCCTGGATAGCATCGATACCAGACGAATCAAAAATGACATCGCCCAGCGTATCAATGACATAGGTATCAATGCCGGCTCCGCCGTTCATCGTGTCGACACCAAGTCCACCGTTCAAGGTATCGTTGCCGTTGCCACCGCTGAGTGAGTTGTTCGCAGAATTGCCGGTAATGACGTTGTCGAGGGTATTGCCAATGCCCGTAACTGCTCCGGTCAACAGGGTCAGGTTCTCGACATGGTTCGTTAACGTATAGGTCGCAAGGGACGACTGCACCCAATCCCTCGATCCGGCCGAAAAGCTCCCGTTGGCTTCGACAACCAGATCACCAGTCTGCCCAACGAAATAGGTATCGTTGCCATCGCCGCCAGTCATGGTGTCATTGCCCAGACCGCCATTCAGGACGTTGTTGCCCAGATTTCCAGTGAGGCGATTGTCCAGCGCGTTACCCGTGAGATTTAACCCGAACGTTGGAAACAGCTCGGCATTCTCTATGTTCGCGCCGAGCGTGTAATTGAAAATGGTTGAAATGACAGTATCGACACCACCCGCTGGTCCCGCCAGCGACTCAATCACGGCATCTCCGGCATCGCGGAGGAAATAGAGGTCGTTGCCGCCGCCGCCCATCATCACGTCGTCGCCCAACTCGCTGCTCAGATCGCTGGTGCCCAATACATCGTTGCCCAATCCGCCGATCAGCGTGTCATTACCAAAGCCCCCGAGCAATACGTTGTCGCCGTTGTTCCCCGTAATCGTATTGTTTAAGTCGTTACCAGTTCCATTGATGTTCGCGTCGGCCAGCAGAACCAGATTCTCCACTGCGAAGGGAAGCGTATAGCTGATATCTGTCTGTACGATGTCTGTTCCGTCGTCCGTGTTTTCCTGAACCAGATCAGCTGCGTCGCGCACGATATAGGTGTCGTCTCCGTCGCTGCCACGCATGGTCGTCACGCCTGCCCCGTTGGCGCCGCCGTCCAACGTATCGTTGCCGGAGAAGGGCGTCACGCTGCTGTCGACCGTGAATTGCTGGGCGAGCAGGTCGCTTACGTTTTGAGGTCCATCTATGACATCGTTATAATTATTTGACGCCGAAACCTGTATCCCAATCACATTGCTGCCGCCCAAAACAAGGCCAGGCACGATCAGGTCGAATGTCTTTGCAAACTTGCCTCCAAGCGTGCCCGTGGCGACGACCTCGCTATACTCATTAAGGACAAAGGCTGGGGTGCTTTCGAAGGAAAAGGGGGTATTGACCCCATTCACAGAGACATTAAAGAAGAATGTCGTATCTGAAATATCGACGCTGTCGTTCGTGAAGATGTCGAACGAAACGCGGACACGGGTGCTTGTTCCAGACCCCGGCGCTTGGTCGCCGCCCGGATCGAACGACTCGAACTGTAGCTTGAAGTTATCTATCGGCGCAAATTCAGGAGCAACATCAATAGAAGAGTTGACAGTTATTTCGTGAAGCGTGGACTGAATCCCGCCGCTTAGGTAGTCCGTCCCAGCGCCCGCAAACAGCATGTCGTCGCCGCCCTCGCCGAAAAGCCGGTCGTTGCCATCGCCACCTTGAAGAATGTTCGCAACTTCGTTGCCAACAAGCCTGTCGTTAAAAGCGCTGCCGACTGCGTTTTCAAACGTGCTGGGTTGGATGAACGGCAGACCTCCAACACCAAGGGCTCCCAAACGAATCGTCCGCCCATCAACATTGAAAGACCGAATGACACCAGACGATGCACTGGATAGTTCTGCGCTGACGCCGGCCCCTGCAAGCGAAAAATTCACTGTATCGATGCCACCCGAGTCGGAGAGAAAAACATCTCCGCCGAGGCCGTCGCCATGCAAATAGAATTCATCATCGCCCTCGCTACCAAACACTCTGTCGCTGCCCTCGTTGGCATAGATGGTGTCGTTGCCCCTGCCGCCATCGATCAAGTCATCGCCGGCCCCGCCATCGAGGAGGTCGTTGCCTGTTACAGCGCCTCCTGCTTCATTGTCGCCATAGATGGTATCGTTGCCGCCACCGCCGAGAAGGATGTCATCGTCTGCTCCGCCTTCGATGAAGTCGGTGCCGCCTGCTCCGTTGATTAAATCGTTAAGGGCAAAGCCTTTGATAACATCCATGAAGGCGGTGCCGAACAGGATATTATTAAGATTGTCGCCGTTAAGAATGGCCACGCAGGCATACCAGGTTTCATCGGAGACACTTTACACAATCCAAGCCCAGCTGCGGGCACCCGGTCAGGAGGCTGTTGCGTATTGATCAGCGCCCAGGCCCTCCACAGCCGCTCCCAATTCCGCCTAAACCCCCTGTCGCTGCATTGTTCTCAGTAGGACTAATGGCGCTGGTCAAGTCCACCTCCTCCCCCCCCCTGGAATCCCGACCAGACGCTGCACTTCACGCCGATAGCTGTCGAGTGGCTTACTGACAACTCACTGCACTTTTTTTTCCGGATCAGGCCGCTAAACTTCATCTCGAGACTATTCACGCAGTCAACCGGCAGGAGGATCAACGTCTGCAGAAGCCGTACGCCCCAGGATGATCGTTCTGCTACTCCTGTACGCCTACTGCACCTGGCTTCCCAGTTCCCACCTACCTGGTCCCATGCCTGCTTGTAGGAGGCACCAGATCGAGAATGCCTGCTGGGTTGCCGCTTGCTTATGGGTTCTCACAGGCAACTAGCACCCTAATGAGCGATTTCTACCAATGTCAACTCGGCGTCCAGTCTCGAAAATGCCTTTTACGAGGTCGGCTCTGTCAAAGGCCGGGGATGGCGAACCTGGCCAAGTGGTGCCTGACCATACCAAGTTGTAAGCCAGTGCCAGCATTTTAAGGGCCACAAGCCACGAGCGGATGCCCAGATGTGAGCGGCAGCAGGATGGCGAGATGTGTGGGCCGCTGTGCAAGTTCGAGTTCATCGATGACAAGGAGAATTGGCATTATCGCTAGGGCAGGCGGGTCGATGAACTCCCGGAAGAGATGCACGGCCGCTCCACTCTGTTGGAGTGGATCCGCAAGGCTCAAGCGGAGCTTGAGGTAAAGGCTGCTGAGCTGAAGGCTTCAGAGGCTGAGGGCTGTGATGATGAGTAGCGGATCTAGCGGGCCTCACGCCGGGCCGGTGATGCCAGCAAGCAAGTGGATGAGTCATAGCCGCTTACGGTCGGGACTGCCCTGGCTGCAGAGCCAGAATCACCTGCTCAATTGACAGAGATGGATCATCTGCTGATGTTGAGCCGTCAACTCCCAAGGGATGTATTTGGTCATCCCAAACCCCAGGCCCAGCGCAATGTCACAGACCCAGGTAACCCCATCTTCAGTGGATCTGGCAGCTGGATTCAGGCCTACGACTCCCAGGCGAACCTGCCTGACATCAGGCTTGACTGGCATTCAGTGAATCCAGTATTGGTGATGCCCTGGATCATCCACCCAGGGCTTGTCTCCATTTTGCCAAGATTGCCTAGAGAACTATTCAGATCTGGATGATCGAATCTGAGCTTGTGGATTGATAGATGCAGGCGATCATGGCTCTAGGGGCAGTGTTTGCGGCCTGTCCTTCAGTCTTCTCTTCATGAAACTGAATGATGTCACATCGATGGAGTAGATGTCGCTCGATATTGTTTGTTTCAGTTGCCAAGGCATAGATTCAACGACTGGAACTTCACAGGTGCTGATTCAACTCAATGGCTGTTTGCATTTTCTTCGCTACCACCACCGGAAAACGGAAGCTGTCGCCACCCGCCCGGCGGAGCTGATCGGCTCAACGGCCATGCTGAAGGATGTGGATGATCTCGCGGTCACTGAGGATCTGGCCGGAGGGTCAGATTTGATCTGTTGTGTGCCCACCTGGAATACAGCAGCCGATTCGATGCGTTCAGGTACAGCCTGGGACAGTCACTTGGAGTTGATTCCTGATCTGCAGATGGCAGGACGCTTCGTGGCCATCGTGGGATTGGGTGATTCGTTATCTTATCCTGCCTATTTCTGTGATGCCATGGAAGAGTTGTACACAGCATTTCTTCAGTCTGGGGCAACAATTGTTGGCAAAGTATCTCCTTCAGGCTATATCTACTCTGAATCGAAGAGCCTTGTGAATGGCCTGTTCTGCGGGCTTCCACTTGATGAAGACAGTGAGCCGGACCTGACAGATGAGCGACTGATCAGCTGGTTGGCTCAACTGAGGCGTGAAGCTCCTCGCATGTTCTAGCTCACCCCTGGTGATTTTGTCCTCGCCATCTCGCATCAACCCACAGTGTTTTCCAGGCATTTGTTTCCACCAGCATTTCCAGATGTTCACTGGTGAGGCACCGCGCATCATCCGGGTCGGCTCTGAGTGAAAGAACCGATAGCCTTTCCATGCACCAATCCCGGAGCTGGGTGAGTTGGAGAATTCGGTTTACGAATTCTTGCTCCTCTGCAAATCCATCCATCCTGTCTGCCTTGCTTCTGGATAATCATTGTCTCGGCTGCGGGTATGCCTGAACGAAAGTATGTAACCGTCTGGAGTAGCGAACTGAACACCGAGGCGTGGAGGCATTGCTCCGTTCGAGCCCGGGCTCGGCACGGCATTGCTCTGCTCTGACAACTGAGTGTCCCGGCATCAGGGAACCACGTAACACTGAGCGGTAACACATCTTGTATCATTGCTCAAGCGATTGGGTATCTTTTGAGTATTGAGATTGGAGCGATTGCCGCGATTGCCGCGATTGTCTAGAATTAAGAACTTTCCCTTTGTCATGCATCCAGTAAACACTTCAATCGCCTTGTTTCTTGGGCTTGGCATCGTTGGCGCTGCCACTCCGGTCTTTTCTGCCACTATGAGGGTTCCAGTTGAAACAGCATCATTCGGCAGTGGAGCAATTGTTGGCCTCCCTGTCGAGTCCGACGGCTGGCTTCTGAGCCAGGGCGGCGAAGGTGTTGAGGCTGCGGCCAAGGTTGAGGAGATGAGTGCCGGTGAAAAGGCCAATGCCGCCTTCGTGAACAGGCTCGGCTCCCAGCAGCTGCTGGCGGCATTGCGCTCGGGCGGGAACATCATTTACTTCCGCCATGCCCAGACCACCAAAGACTACGCAGACCAGGCCGATCCGAAGATGAGCCTGGCGAGTTGCGAAACCCAGCGCAAACTCAGCGCAGCCGGCATCGAACAAGCCAGAGAGATTGGCAAGGCCCTCCAGACGCTGATGATTCCGGTCGGCACTGTCCACAGCAGCCAGTATTGCCGCGCCTGGCAGACGGCTGATCTGGCCTTCGGACGGCATCAACAGTCTGCCAAGTTGGATTTTCTTCCCTTCGAGGATTACACCGACGCTCAGATGGCTGAGATGAAGGCCAATCTGCTGCCCTTCCTCATGGCGCCTCCCAGGCCGGGCACCAATACCGTGGTTGTTGGCCATGATGATCTCTTTGAGGCGGCAACCGGCATCTATCCAGATCCCCAGGGAATCGCCTACGTGCTCACGCCCGACGGCAAGGGAGGTTTCACAGTCCAGGCCAGCCTGAAGCCGGATCAGTGGGCCAGCTTCTGATGACTGATCGGTGAAGCCTGTTCGGTACTGCCTGTTCGGTGCTGGATTCCTGGCGATCCCCCGCCTCCTGTTCAGGGGATTTCGGCCATCGTGAACAACCGGTCCGGTGTGTTTTCCCTTGGTTCCCATCACGCCGTCTCCCTTGCCGCCTCAGCCCGCCGCCATGGTCTGGGTGATGCCTTGCCCTGCACCCAGTGATTGGGAGCTGATCGGCGACGTGCCGTTGCCGCGCGAAGGCCGTGACGGCCAACCGCTGGGTGGTTTTTCCGCCGCTGCCCTCGATTCAGACGGAACCACCCTCTGGCTGCTCAGTGATGCGCCGCTTCCTTTTCTGGTTCCGCTTCACGGCGTTGATCGCCTGGGCTCTCCCGCTGCGCCGCCGCCTGTCTTCGGTCGTCGCCTGCCGCTCAGCGCGGCCAACGGTCAGCCCTTCGAGCAACCCCTGGACGGCGAGGGGCTGGTGTTGCGGGACCGGGAGTTCTGGATCGTCAGTGAGGGGCGCCGCACCACGGAGCAACCCGCCCGCTTGATGCGTTTCGATCGGCGCAGCGGCCGGCTGCTCCAGTCCCTGGAGCTCCCGGACGACTGGCGTGCCCAGCCGGGACGGGGGCTGGATGTGAACCAGGGACCGGAATCGCTCACCCTGCTGCCGCCCCAGTTCCACACGTTGCTGCTGGCTGCAGAGCGGCCCTTGCTCCAGGATCCGCCCGGCCAGGTCCGGCTGCTGGGCTTCGGCCCCCTGGCGGGCGCCGTGGCTGGCTTGTCGCCGCAGACGCCTGGCTTTCAGCCGCTTGGGTCGTTCGACCTTCCCCTCGGCGGCCCCCGCTGGGGCCTCACCGACCTGCTCGCCTTCCGCGGAGAGAGTGGCCGGGCTGGAGTTCCGGCTGGTCTGCTCGGACTGATCCGCGGCTATGAGGCCCCGGCGCGCTGGTGGAGCCGTCTGGTGCTGCTGCCCACCCCTGGGCCCGCCGTCCCCGCTCCGGGCCCGTTGCAGCAGTGGGACCTGCTGGCTGCCGGTCTCACTCCAGAGAACTGGGAAGGTCTCGCCGCTGGCCCGCCGCTGTCGGATGGACGACCGACGTTGTTGCTGGTCAGCGATGACAATTTCAATCCACTCCAGGCGAACCGCCTGGCCCGCATCGCCCCCCGCTGCCGGGCGCCCCGATGACCCTTCCCCGCCGCCGCTTTCTGGCTCTGCTCGGCTTAAGCGGTGCAGCCCTGGCGGCTCCAGGACCGCTGCGATCAGGCCCTGTCGTTGCCCGCAGCCCTACCGCTGCCGTCTTGCCTTTCCAGCCGGTTCTGGCCCCTCTCCCCCTGGCCAGCGATGGCCTCACCGCCGCTGAGCAGCGCCGGCGCCATGGGCGCCAGGTTGTTGAGGACCGGCTGGTGGTGCCGGAGGGCTTCCGCTCCGACCTGCTGCTGGCCTGGGGTGATCCCCTCGGTGACAGCCGGGTGGGCTACAACAACGACTTCCTGGCCCTCACCCCCCAGGGCCCGGGCCGGGCCCTGCTCACCATCAACTTCGAGTACATCAGCGAGCGCCCCTGGCTGGAGGGGTTCGCTGAGGTGGTGGGTCAGCCGCTGCCCTTTGCGGAGCTTGCTGAAGCACTTCAGCCCCGCGGTGGGCGGATCGACTGCACGGACCTGGCGGCGGCGGACCCCCTCTGGCCCCTGCTGCGTGGCGTTGTGGACCAGGCGATGACCGACCTCGGCATCGGCGTGGCCAGCCTGACGGCGGCACCCGGCGGGGGCTGGTTGCGCTCCCCCGGCCCCCTCGATCGTCGGATCACCGGCATCAGTGGCCTGAGCCGGCCGGAGCAACGCCTCAAGGTGAGCGGGCCTGCGGCCAGCGTGTTCCGCCGCCGCCAGCGGCTCGGCTACGACGACGGCCTCGCCGATCGGGTGATCGGCACATTTGCCAACTGCGCCGGCGGCACCACCCCCTGGGGCACGGTGCTGAGCGCCGAGGAAAACTTCCAGACCCATGTTGTCGAGCCGGTGTATGCCGACGGCAGCTCCCAGCACCCCCGCGAGCGGCCCCTGGCCTGCCGGCCCGGATCCTTCAGTGGACTGGGCAACGTGTATGGCCTGGCCGGCAACAAATACGGCTGGATGGTGGAGATCGATCCGGCCGATCCCACCGACCCCGGCACCAAGCACACCGCCCTCGGCCGTTTCCGCCATGAGGCGGTGGCGGTGCGGGCCGAGGCGGAGCAGCCGCTTGTGGTTTACTCCGGCTGCGACCGCCGCGGCGGCCACCTCTACCGGTTCGTGAGTGCCGGGCTGGTCAAGGATCGGCGCGACAAGCGCAATTCCCGTCTGTTCGGCCAGGGGCGGCTGGAGGTGGCCCGATTCTTCGCCGATGGGAGCGGCAGCTGGATTCCGCTGCTGCCCTCCACTCCCCTCGATCCCTTCCTGCCTTCGGGGTTCGGCAACGCCGGATTGTCGGTGCCCGTGATGCTTCCCAACCCCGACCGGCTCCAGGCCGGCGGCGTCGCCTTCCTGGACGATGCCGGGGTGGGGGCGTACGTGCGGCGCTTCCCCACCCTGGCCGCCCTCTATCCAGGTCATGGTGAGGAGCAACAGGGGGCGATCCTGATCGATGCTCACCTGGCGGCCAATGCGGTGGGCGCCACCCCCACGGCCCGGCCGGAGGACACCGATCTCGATCCGGTGACGGGTGACCTGTTGATCGCCTTCACCTCCGGCAGCTCCGACAGCGAGGGCGGCGCTGACCCGGCGATGTTCCAGGGGCCGCAGGGGGAGATGACCTGGCCCCACGGTTTCGTGATGCGGCTGAGTGAAGCCGGGCCCGCCAGCGAGGGGCGATTCCGCTGGCGGATGGTGGCCACCGGCGGTGAACCCTGGGCGGGGGGCATGGGCTTCACCAACCCCGACAACCTGGCCCTCGATCGGGCCGGCAACCTCTGGATGGTGACCGATCGCAGCAGTGGCTCCTCCTCCACCGATCTGTTCGGCAACAACAGCTGCTGGCTGCTGCCCCGCCAGGGGGGCGGCGCCGGTGAGGCCCTCTGCTTCGCCATCGGCCCGAACGAGTGTGAGCTCTGCGGTCTCGCCCTCGATCCGGCCGAGCGCAGCCTGCTGCTGGCTGTGCAGCACCCTGGCGAGGCCAATGGCACCCATCGGGCCGGCATGGAGGAGTTTCAGTCCTTCGAGCTGGTCGATCGCGAGGGCGTCCGCTTTCCCCAGCTGCGCCAGGTGTCACTCGGCTCGAACTGGCCCACCGGCGCCCCCGGCCGTCCCCCCCGGCCCGGCGTGGTGGTGATCCGCCGGCTGGATGGCTCAGCGTTGCTGAACACCTGAATCGGGATCTTCGAGGCTGGGCATCAGGGCGAGGGAGGCCAGCAGGCCCAGGGCCAGGATCAGCAGGGCCGGCACCAGGGCGGCGGATACCCGCTCGTCGCTGGAGTACTGGTAGACCCGCACCGCCAGGGTGTCGAAGTCGAAGGGACGCAGGGAAAAGGTGAGCGGCAGTTCCTTGACGGTGTCGACGAACACCAGCAGCCCACCCACCAGCAGGGGACCCCGCAGCAGGGGCAGATGCACGCGCCGCAGCACCTGCAGCCAGCTGCAGCCCAGCCCGGTGGCGGCTTCATCGACGCTGGGCGGGATGCGCTCGAGAGCAGCGTCCAGCCCCCCCTTGGAGACGGCCAGGAAGCGATCGCCATAGCCCCAGAGCAGCAGCAGCAGCGGACTGAATCCCAGTGGACCGCCGATCAGCATCAGGGCCAGGGCCAGCACGGTGCCGGGGATGGCATAGCCCATGCCCGCCGCGAAGGTGAGCTTCCGCAGGATGGGCTGGGGAATCCAGCGCCGGGCGATCGACAGCAGCAGGGCGGCCGCCACGGTGACCAGGGCTGCCGCCAGGGCCAGGCCAAAGCTGCGCAGACTCAGGGCCAGCAGGTCGTCGAGGGAATCGCTCTGCAGCTGGTCCCGGCTCACGAAGGCCCAGGTGAGCGGAATCGCCAGGCTGGCCAGGGGTGGCAGGAGGGTGAGCAGCTGGGCGGTGGCCCGTCGCCAACCCCGCAGCTGCCACTGCAGGGGGCTGGCGCCCTCGTTGCCCAGATTCCAGCGTCGGCTGCGCTGGCGCAGCCAGCGTTCGGCTCCCACCAGCAGGCTCACCATCACCAGGGCCAGCAGCGCCAGCCCCACGGCGCCCTGCAGGTCGCCTTCCCCCTGCCAGCGTTGCAGGATGCCCCGCGAGAGGGTGGGGACGCCGAGCAGTTCCACCGCACCCAGCTCGTTGACCACCTCCATGCCGCTGAGGGCAACGCCGGCCCCGATCGATGGCAGGGCCAGCGGCAGAGCCACCCGCCGGAAGCTGCCCCAG
Organism: Synechococcus sp. CS-1326; assembly: GCF_025128115.1. Lineage (NCBI taxonomy): Bacteria > Bacillati > Cyanobacteriota > Cyanophyceae > Synechococcales > Synechococcaceae > Synechococcus > Synechococcus sp. CS-1326. Next base: position 210,780 of record NZ_JAHLYV010000027.1, read on the forward strand.
GGTCCCACCCCGAGGCTGCGGCAGGCCTCCAGCTGGCGGCGGCCACTCACCGAGAAGCTCTCGGTGGACAGCAAAAAGACATAGGTGTAAGTGGTGAGGCTCAGCAAGAGCACGGCCCAGCCGAGGCCATGGACCCGCAGGCCCCAGCGGCTGCCGAGGTCCACCAGCACGGCGGCAAGCACGAAGGCCGGTGCCGCCAGGGGAATCACCTGGGCCAGCCGCAGCCAGCGCCGGCCAGGGAAGTGGCAGCAGGCGGTCAGCCAGCCGTTGGCCGTTCCCAGGGCGGCGCCGATCAGCCCCACCGCCACCAGCAGGGCCAGGGTGTTGAGCAGTTGCTCCACCCCCTCCGCACCAAGCCTGAGCCTGCCGAGGCCGGTGCCGAGCAGGGCATAACCCAGCAGCACCAGCACCGGCAGCAACGCCAGCGCACAGACCAGCAGCACAGCCACCACCAGGGGTGATCGCCGGGGCGGGGCCGAGACCCAAGCTGCTGTCAGTGACACCATCGGCTGTTTCTACTTCCAGCCGTTCGATTCCATCATCAAGGTGGCCGCCTTGCTCCTCGATCCGATCTGCTCAACCGAGACGCCATCGGCCCGGAATGTGCCGAACCGCTTGAGGATGGGGTTGTCCCCGAAGCCCTTGAGCGGATACTCGTTGTTGGCTTCGGCGTAGCCGCGGCCGCCGGTGGGGGAAGCCAGGAATTCGATCAGCCTGATCGCTCCCTGGGGGTTCCTGGCATGGCGCGTGACGCCGGCACCGCTGATGTTGACGTGGGACGGATTGAGGTAAACCACTTTGAGCTGCTCGGCCAGACGCTTGTCGTCGGCGCCGCCTTCACCGGAGAGCATCCGGGCCACGTAGTAGGAGTTCACCACCCCCACGCCGCAATCCCCCCTGGCGACAGCCCGCGCCAGGGGCGTGTCGGAGGTGAAGAAGGGCTGCTTCACGTTGGCCACCATGCCGCGCATCCAGGTCCGGGTGGCCGCATCACCGCGCAGGATCATCTGGCTGGCCACCAGCGACTGGTTGTAGGGGCTCTTGCGTTCCCGCAGGCAGAGCTTGCCTTTCAGGCCCGGCCTGGCCAGATCGGCATAGGTGCGGATCGTGGCGGGATTCACCAGTTTGGGGTTGACCACCACCGCTCGCACGCGGCGGGTGAGGCCATACCAGCGACCCTTGGAGTCCCGCAGGTTGGCCGGCACATCCCGTTGCAGAGCGGCCGAGCGGCTGGGCTGGAACAGGCCCTGATCGGTGGCGGCGTCAAGGCGGGCAGCGTCGACGAGTACGAGCACATCGGCGGGGCTCTTGTTGCCTTCACTCTTGAGCCGCTCCAGCAGGGCGTCGTCCTTGGCCTCCAGCACGTTCACCTTGATGCCCGTGCGGGCGGTGAATTGGCGGTAGAGCTCCTTGTCGGTGTTGTAGTGACGACCGGAGTAGACGCCGATCTCAGCCGGTTTGCGGTTGGCCGGGGATTGCTGGGCGAGGCCGGCGCTGATGGCGCCGCCGATGGAAACGGCCAACAGGCCGGTGGTGGCAATCTGAAGGGACGTGAATGGAAATCGATTCATCCTGAGATTGATGCGCTTTGAGGGCGCTGGATCAATCTCCGGAGCGTAGGAATCGTGTGATCAACGTCTGCGACCAAAGGGTTCGGCTTGACGTGACAAATGTGACGAAGGGATGAAGCCTGGGGCGGCTCAGGCCCCCTGGAGCCCTCACCGGCGGGATCTGACCCGCACCGGCACCAGGGCTGGCTGCATCAACCCTCCACCGGAATTGTCGTCGTCAGAGTTGGCGGTGAGCCAGAAGGCGAGACCGAACAGGGCGAGGACCCCGGCGAAGAGCAGAAAATCGACCATGGCCCCGGCTCAATGTCGTCTCAGCGTAACCAGGTTCCACGGCTGAATTGTGTCGATGGCGGCGGATCTGCCCCGGAGAGGGGCTGACTCAGGAAAAACCCTTGCCGGCATCCTTGGCCACACAGGCCCTGAGCTGCTGCCGCAGGGTGGTGTGATCGAGGTTTTTGCCGATCAGCACCAGCTGGTTCTTGCGGGCACCGGTCCAGTCGCTGTCGTCGATCGAGAAGCGTTTGCCGGCCAGATGAAACACATGGCGCCGCTCGCTCTCGTTGAACCAGAGGATCCCCTTGGCCCGGAACACCCCCGCCGGGAGCTGATTGTCCAGGAAGTTCTGGAACTTGCGCAGGCCGAACGGTCCATCGGCGGCAAACGAGAGGGAGGTGAAGCCTTCGATCGCCAGGTGATCGGCCGGATGGCTGGAGTCCGCATGGTCGTGGCCATGGTGATCGCCGTGATCGTGGCTGTGCCCGTGATTGGGATCGTGCCCGTGATCGTGGCTGTGGTCATGATCGTGGTGAGGCACGGTGGCTGGCTGGGCCACCACCCGATCCGATTCGAACAGCCCGACACTCAGCAGCAGTGGCAGCGGCACAACCCCCTTCACGGAACGCAGGATGCGGGCCTCCGGTTTGATGCTGAGCAGCTGCTGCTCAAGGGCCTGGAGCTGTTGCTCGGATACCAGATCTCCCTTGTTGAGCATCAGGATGTCTCCATAGACCACCTGGGCCCGGCCCACCTCGCTGCCCAGCAGGGCCTGGTCAGAATTTTCGGCATCGACCAGGGTGATGATCGAATCGAGCCTGGTGCTGTCGCGCAGTTCACTGCCCAGAAAGGTCATCGCCACCGGCAGCGGATCGGCCAGTCCGGTGGTTTCCACCACCAGGTAATCCACCGGGTTGGGGCGTTGCAGGATCCGCTCCACAGCTTCGAGCAGTTCGCCGTTGATCGAGCAGCAGATGCAGCCGTTGCTGAGTTCCACCATGTCTTCGCCGGTGGCGATGACCAGGTCGTTGTCGATGCCGATCTCACCGAACTCATTCACCAGCACGGCTGTTTTCAACCCCTCCTGGTTGGCGAGGATGTGGTTGAGCAGGGTGGTTTTGCCGGCTCCCAGGAACCCGGTGAGAATCGTGACCGGCAATGGGCTGGGACGGCTGGTGATGCTGCTCATGGCCTGGGGAAGATGGCGGGAGATCGGATCGGATCAGTCTGGAGCCTGGCTGCGCCCAAGGCGCCAGGCCAGGCGGATGGCCTCGTCCCTGACCTCCCAGGCGTGGTGGGCGGGGTCGATCGGCCCCCGCTGCGGCACCGGCGAGAGGGCACGGTGGTCCATGGCACGGACCAGGTCACCGCGCCAGAGGCTGGCCTCCTGCCGCTGGAGCAGGGCTTCCGGGCCGCTGGCCAGGGAAGACTCCTCCAGGCGGCGCTCCAGCCAGGTCCATTCGTAGAGCAGCTCGTCGTCGGAGCAGCAGGCCAGCTGTGCGGTGTAGGCCGGATTGGTGGCCGGATCGCGGCGCCTCTGTCGCCCGAACGTCTGCATGATTTCGCGCAGCAGGCTCATGGGGTTGGCGGAGACGTCGTTCCATCCTGATCGGCGTGGGGCCGTTCGCTCAGAAGCTGAAGCTGGTTTTGATCAGGGCGCCCAGCTGGTTGAAGCTGTCTCCCGATGGCGTCTCCTGGCCGAGTGGCCGGCTCAGATAGAACAGAGCCGGCGTTACCGAGATGTTGTCGGTGACCTGAACCTTGTACCACCATTCCCACACGAAATTGCCGTCGTTCGGGCTGCCCCCTCCTTCCAGGGCGGTGGCGAAGATCGGCTGGCCGACCGCCATGCCCAGGGCGTTGCCCTTCCAGAACACATCGCTCCACTGCAGACCCACCATCCAGGATTGACTGGTACTGACGCTGCCATCGGGCTGGGTGTCGTCGTAGCTCGTGCTGTTGATCCCCCAGCCGGCGCTGATCGAGGGCAGCCAGCCGGATGCAGCCGGTTGCCAGTAGCCACTGAGGCCGAAGGCGTTGGTGCTGCTGGAGGGATTGTCCTCGAACACAGCGGCTGTCAATGGGGTGGCACCGGAGATGGCGACACCTTGCTGGATGTAGTTGTAGATCGCAGCCACGGCCCAGCGTTCGCTGGCATAGGCAAGCTGGGCGGTTGCGGTGCCCTGGCTGTTGCCGTTGCCGATCCCTCCGATTCCGGAATCCCCCAGGAAGCCTGTGGCGGCCACATAGGCGGCACTGAGGCTCCAGCCTTCGCTCTGCCACCAGAGGCCCGCGCCAGGTCCGGCGTTCTTGTTGTAACTGGATGGGATGCCGTTCAGGAAGAAGAAGTTGAGGATCGGATCGGTCACGTAGGCGGTGGGCCATACCGCCAACATGTCTTCCTGGCCGAGCCTCCCGCCGATCGTGGCGGTGAAATTGGCACTGAGCGGGAACTGGTAATAGAGCTTGTCGATCCCCAGCGCATCGGGGCCGGCATCCTCCTCAAACGCGATCTCCATGATCGAGAGATTGCCGGTGGGTCCGGCGCCGCCGAAGGCGCTGCTGCCGAAGTTGCCGCCCCGAAGCACCGTGCGGAGCAGATCCTTGCCGGTGAAGCTGGTGTCAAGCACCAGCTGCACGTCGTAGTTGAAGGTGGTGGAGCCCACCTCGGCCCGGGTCTGATCGAGCAGGGCATCGGCGCTGCCGCCAAAGGCGTTGGCTCCCACCACGAAGGTGGCCAGGCCGCTGAGCTTGGTGGTGGTGGAGAACTGACTCGCCTCCAGCTCACCCACCTTGGCTTCGAGACCATCGACGCGGCCCTTCAGCACGGCCAGCTCGGTTTCGAATTCCTTGATCAGGCGGCGGAGTTCGTCGGTCACCTCAGTGATCCGGTCGAGGCAGGCGTTGAGCAGGGCGGCAGCTTCCCAGCGGCTCAGCGGCTTCTTGCCACGGAAGCTGCCATCTGGATAGCCAGCCACGCAGCCGTAACGCTCCACCAGGTTGGCGAGCGCCTGGTAAGCCCACTCGGTGGGCTGCACATCGGAGAACTGGGTGATGCTGGTGACCTGCGGCTGGCTGATCGCCGCGCCACTGGCGGCATAGCGGTTGATGCCATCGAGGTTGAGCTGTGCAGCGGCTGCGCCCAGCGGAGCCACCGGCAGCAGCAGGCCGAAGGCGGCGGGAGCGATCAGGCGGGCCAGGGAGAGGGTCATCAAGGGGGAGATCCAGGTTGGTGGAACAGGCACCGCGGCCGGCCTGCTCAGACTGTGCAAAAAACGATAATAGTTATCAAAATCATCCTGGGTCCGATCGACCGGTTGCTCCTCCGGCTGTGCCATCACCATCGGTGCTGGGTCAGCCTTCGCCGCCTTCACCACCTTCACCGCCTTCTCCTTCCTCACCGCCTTTCTTGTCTCTTGATTAGGTAGCAAGATCCGCCGCCTGCTGCCTGTCGCCTAGACTGATACACATGTACCAGCTCTGATTGCCATGGCTATGAATCGGATCCAGTTCCAGTCGGGTCTGTCTCTGCCCAAGTTTATCGAGCTCTAC
>NZ_JAHLYV010000028.1:0-34364 GCF_025128115.1 Synechococcus sp. CS-1326
GGGGCTTCTGGCTCGGCGGCCTCTCAGCCGCTTCTGAAACTTACAGCATCGGGGGCTTCCGCTTCCCTCTGCCCTAAGCCCTGCAGCGCTTTGCCTTCCGGCTCACGCGCAGTCCAATAACCTATCACATCAGCTCTCGTCCACTAGTGCTTCTGCCCAGGGGAGTCCCAGCCATCCCCAACTGGCGTGTCGACACCCCTGATGCCATTGCCGCACAGCCGCGAGCTGCGGCCGCTTCCAAGCGGAACCAGGGGCGCGCAGGTTGAGCACCGGAGAAGCATTCGAAGATGGTTGCCGGCTCTGTAGCCGCCGACACACCACCGGGGAGCTGGGGCCACTGCATGAAGCAGCAAGCCCCTCCTTGACCCGTTGGCCAATCAGGGGCGGACGAGAGGCCCAGGGGCACCCTCCAGAGGCCATTGAGCCAGCACCCTTGCCAATGCAACGGCTGGATCTGCCCTGCGTTTCGTTGAACACCGGCAAAAAACCACAAAAAAACTGCGGGGTGAGCCGCAGTGAAGAGGTAGTGGATGAATGGGTCAGATAAGGGCTGAATCAAACTGAGGGGGTACTGCTCCGAAAGAGCGAAACAGCATCTTTATTGAGCCCAACCCAGGCAACTTGGCTGAGAGCAATCTCCGATCAGAACAATCCGAGGGTAAGGGACTTGTCGATCGGCATGGCAGCACCAATACCAAGATAGATGGTGAACACGGTTCCGAACAGGAAAGCTGCCATGGCAACGGGCCGCCTAAAAGGATTCTGAAACTTGTTGAAGCTCTCAATGAAAGGAATCAACATCAAGCCAAGTGGAACCATCGTTTGCAGGGCAATGCCAAGCAATTTGTTCGGAACAACGCGAAGAATCTGAAAAACAGGATAGAGATACCACTCAGGCAGGATCTCCAGCGGAGTTGCAAACGGATCAGCCTTGTCGCCAAGCATGGCTGGATCAAGCACGGCCAATCCAACGACGCAAGCAATCGTTCCCAGGATGACCACCGGAAAGATGTAGAGCAGGTCGTTGGGCCAGGCAGGTTCCCCGTAATAATTGTGGCCCATGCCCTTGGCGAGCTTGGCGCGAAGGCTGGGATCGCTGAGATCAGGCTTCTTGAGGATGTGCATGGCGAGAGCCGAAGAGACGATGAATGAAGACGGGTGTGAACTCGGAATCTAAGCGGATCGGGGAGGCTTTAGCGGTTCACAACGGACCTGAAATACCTTGCTTGCGAATCATCAGGAAGTGCATCAGCATGAAAACCGCGAGCAGCCATGGCATCACAAATGTGTGGAGGCTGTAAAAGCGGGTAAGAGTGGACTGGCCAACGCTTTCACCACCACGAAGCAGCTCCACCATGAAATCGCCCACAACAGGAACAGCCGCAGGAACTCCGGAGACGATCTTGACGGCCCAGTAACCGACCTGATCCCAGGGGAGAGAATAGCCAGTGACACCAAAAGCAACGGTGATCACAGCCATGGTCACGCCGGTGATCCAGGTGAGCTCCCGTGGGCGCTTGAAGCCCCCGGTGAGGTAAACCCGAAAAACGTGAAGAATGAGCATCAGAACCATCATGCTGGCGCTCCAGCGATGAACAGAGCGGATCAGCCATCCGAAGCTCACATCGGTCATCAGATACTGGACCGAGCTGTAGGCCTCAGCAACGGTGGGCTTGTAGTAAAACGTCATTGCAAATCCAGTGGAAAACTGGATCAGGAAGCAAACCAAGGTGATGCCACCGAGGCAATAAAAGATATTGACGTGCGGCGGCACATACTTGGAGGAGATGTCGTCTGCGATCGCCTGGAGCTCCAGGCGCTCCTCGAACCAGTCGTACACCGGAGACGACTGGGAGGCGGGAGACGAGTTCGCCATGAAGCAACGGGAGGTTTGGGGTTGGCAGAGTCTACCGATCCGGGTGCAGCCGGCGCGATCCGGTTTCGCCCCTGCTGGAGAGGCTTCCTCGCCCTGGTGGTGGTGGCGATCCTGTCGGTCCCGTCAGGCTCACTCCTCGCCCTCAACGATGGCCAGCAACTCGTCGTCGAAGCCTGGCGGCTGGTCAACCAGAGCTATGTGGATCCCGCCCGCTTCGAAGTGGTGCACTGGCCCCAGCTGCGACAGAAGGCCCTCGAGCGGCCGATCGAGAGCAGCGAAGCCGCCTATGCGGCCATCACCGAAATGCTGGCCCCCCTGGCCGACCCTTACACCCGCCTGCTTCGACCTGACGACTACAAGGTGCTGCGTTCGGCCACCCAGGGAAGCGTCAGCGGCATCGGCCTTCAACTTGGCAGCAGCGGACCGGGGCAACGGATCGTGGCCATCACCTCCCTGGAAGGATCACCCGCCGCCGAAGCCGGGATCAGCTCGGGAACCGAGATTCTGGAAGTGGATGGGGCCTCGGCCGTGGCCATGGGACTCGAGGCCACGGCCAGTCGGCTGCGGGGGGCGGCCGGCAGCAGGGTCCAGCTGTTGCTGCGATCTCCAGAAGGATCGACAAGGCAGCTCCTGCTGCAGCGGCGGGAGGTGAACCTTCGCCCTGTCCTCAGCAGAGAGCTGGAGCGGAACGGTCAGCGCCTGGGCTATCTGCGGATCACCCAGTTCAGTCAGCAGGTGCCGGAGCAGGTGAATCGGATCCTGCAGGCGTTCTCCGGCCGAGGCATCGACGGCCTCATTCTGGATCTCCGCAACAACTCGGGGGGGCTGGTGGAGGCGGGCCTGGCGGTGGCCAATGGGCTGCTGGATGGGCAGCCGATCGTGGAAACGCTGGATCGAAAGGGCCTCCGGGATCCGATCCAGGCCTCACCAGGCAGCTGGTATGCCGGGCCGATGGTGACACTGGTGAATGGCGGCACCGCCAGCGCCAGCGAAATCCTGGCCGGTGCCCTCCAGGACGACGGCCGATCTCTGCTGCTGGGAACGCGAACCTTCGGCAAGGGCCTGATCCAGACGCTGATCAGCCTGGGAGACGGCAGCGGCCTGGCGATCACCGTGGCCCGCTACGTGACCCCCAGCGGTCGGGACATCCAGAACCTCGGGATCGCTCCCGATTTCCAACTGGGGGAGCCTGAACCGCTCAACCCCGGTGGCGAGGGCGACACCTGGTTGCTTGAGGCCCAGGAGCAGCTGAACGCCCTGATTGAAACAACATGACCAGCCGCACTTACCACGATCCGCTGCATGGGGCCATCCGCCTGGATCGTGCCCTGCCGGCAGAGGCCCTGGTCATGGATCTGATCGAGACGGCTCCGTTCCAGCGGTTGCGTCGGATTCGCCAGCTGGGCCCGGCCTTCCTGACCTTCCATGGAGCCGAATCGAGCCGCTTCACCCACAGCCTCGGCGTGTTGCAGCTTGCACGCCGCGCCCTGGCTCAGCTCTGCCGCCAGCAACCCGATCTGAGCAGCCATCAAGGAGTGCTGTTTGCCGCTGCCCTGCTCCATGACGTGGGCCATGCCCCACTCAGTCACTCCGGCGAGGACATGTTCGGGCTGCGTCATGAGCATTGGTCAGCGCGACTGGTGCGCGAACATCCCGCTCTGCGCGACCGGCTGGAGCAGTTCCAGCCCGGCAGTGCGATGGCTGTGGCCGAGCTGCTCGAGCACGGACAGCATTGCTGCCCCGCCGTGGCGGCTCTGGTCAGCGGCCAACTGGACTGCGACCGACTCGACTATCTGCTGCGCGACAGCCACAGCACTGGAACCTGCTACGGCCAGCTCGATCTGGAGCGGATTCTCGCCGCTCTCACCATCGCCCCTGACGGCAGTCTCGCCATTCATCCCAAGGGCCTGATGGCTGTGGAGCACTACCTGGTGGTTCGCGATCTGATGTACCGGAGCGTCTACAACCACCGCCTCAACGTGGTGTGCAACTGGCTGCTCAACCAGGCGATCACCCTGGCCCGAGCCCTTGGCCCCTCCCAGGTGTTCGCCGACGCGGTGATGGCCCGCTGGCTTTGGCGACCGGATGCGATCGACCTGACGAGCTTCCTCGCCAACGACGATGTGCGCACGGGCTATCACCTGATGCGCTGGAAAGAAGAAGGTCCGGAGGCCCTGGCCACCGTCAGCCGCCGGATCCTTGAGCGTCAGTTGCTCAAGGCCCTCGACGTGAGCCGGCTTGACCAGGGCCAGCAACTGGAGCTTCTGGCCAGAGCCCAGCGCCTGAGCAGCGAGGCTGGCCTCGATTCAGGCCTCTGCTGCGCCCTGCATCAACGTCAGAGTCAGGGATATCACCCCTACAAAGGAGGCCTGCGGCTCTGGGATGGTGAATCCCTCAGGGCTCTGGAAGCAAGCTCGAGCCTGGTGGCCAGCCTCACCCAACCGGTGGCGCTGGCCTGGTTGATCCATCCAGCTGAGGTCGGCACCGCCCTGAAGCAGGCCGAGCACAGCCTGAGAACAGAACCCAGGCAGCCAGCTGATTAAGTTGATCGCCTTCGGGTGCGGCGATGGCTGCCGTTTTCATTCGGGCCGAACGGTCAGGTCTTCCCCACCAGCTTTTGCTGCCTCAGAGAGCCAACCGCACCGGCAGCGCCCTGGAGGAAGTGATCCATGGGCTGGGCTCCCGCCCGCCTTCTGGCCCTGTTGTGCTCCACAGCGGCGACTGGCCGCTGACCCTGCCCGCACTGAGGGAGTTGCAAGGGCACCTGAGCGAACGCTCGCTGGAGCTGATCGAAGTGAACAGCAGGATCGAAACCACCCTGGTTGGAGCCGCTGCCCTTGGCCTGTACACCCGCACCAGCCCGTCTCCAGCAGATGGCCCGGCTGAAGAGCAAGACAACCTCAACCGGCTTGACGAAGCCAGGCTGACGATCCACCGCGGCACCCTGCGCTCCGGTGACCACATGACGGTTGAGGGGTCGGTGCTGGTGCTGGGAGATGTGAATCCCGGCGCCCGGGTGAGTGCCGTGGGCCACGTGCTGATCTTGGGGCGGTTGCGGGGCATCGCCCATGCCGGCTGCCGAGGGGATGGAGAGGCCAGGATCGTGGCGCTGGAACTCCGCCCCCTTCAGCTCCGCATCGGCAAAGCCGTGGCCAGAGGTCCCGCTGATCCACCGCCAGCCGGTTTCACCGAGCAGGCCCGACTTGTCGATGGACAGATCCTGATCGAGCCCGCCCCACCCCTCTGGCCGCTCGGACGATGAAGCCGGTCTGAGGATGCCGGAGCCAGGAGGAGTTCCGCCCGCCCAGGGCTGCTCAGCGGTTGATCACGCCCAGGCCACCGAGCACGCCAGCCACAGCCATGAACCACAGCGGCGAGATCCGCGTGCGGAGCATCAGCGCGCACACCACGAAGGACACCAGATAGGCCAGGGGGCCATGGTTCGCCGTGGTGAGAATCTTCAGCCCCACCGCGAACAGGATGCCGAGGGTGATCGGACCCAGGCCCCGCTCGAAGGCCACCCGCCAGGGGGAATCCCTGAGCCGATTCCAGCTCAGGGAGGCCGCCACCATCAGCAGGGTGGAGGGGAGCAGGATCGCCAGCTCGCCGCTGAAGGCGCTCAGCAGGCCCCAGAGCGGGCCTTCCTTCCAGGCCGCTCCCATGGCGAGCAGGCCGACGATCATCGAGCTGGGCCCCGGGGCCGCCTCGGCAAGGGCATAGAGATCGGAGAACTGGGCGCTGGTGAGCCAGCAGAGTTGATCGACCGTGAGGTGGTGATACTCCGCCAGCAGGGTGTTGCCGCCGCCGAGGGAAAACAGCGACAGGGAGAGGAAGGTCCAGATCACCTGAGCCAGCCGACCCAGATCGGAGAGCGAAGCGGGGGTGCAGTGCGCCGCGGCCGCAGCCAGGCTGTCGGGCCCGATCCCGATCATCGGAGCTCAGGTTTCGCAGAGCGCGGCCAGTACCAGGCCATCGCCAGGGGGGCCACCACGAGCACGAGCGGAATCAGGCGAACATGGAAGAACACCATGGCCACGAAGATGCCGGCCGCCAGCACCAATGCCGCCGGGTCCTGTCGGTAGGTGTCAAGGATCTTGAATCCCATCGACAGAGCCATGCCGGCCGCCGCGGCCACCACCCCGGCCAGCACCCTGTCCACCTGGGGAATCCGGTGGACCTGGAAGTAGACCAGGCCCAGCAGCATCAGCAGGCTGAACGGCACCAGAAGCATCCCCGCCAGGGCCACAAGGGCACCTGGCAAACCACCGAAACGGGCGCCGATGTAAATCGCCATGTTGATCTGGTTGGGTCCAGGGAACAACCGCGCCACGGTGAGTCCGGTGAGGAAGTCTTCGTTGGTCATCCAACGCCGCTGCTCCACCACGATTCGCTGGCTCCAGGCCGAAAGCCCGCCGCCGAAGGAGGAGAGGGCCACCTCCTGCATGCCGATGAACAGATCAGCCAATCCGGGGGCCGGAGCAAGATGCTCAACGGCCGCGGGCAGGGAAGGGGGCATGGCTACTCGTGCACAAAGTGTGGATCAGGCGGCAACTCTCCCTGCTCGTGCAGGCTGGGATCGAGGGGATCGGGGGCGTGGTAGTGGCTTGCCTGATCCCAGTCCGCCTCAAAGGTTTCCCTGAGCCGCTCCACCACGGCAGGCGCATCGGTTTCGATGCCGAGCTCTCTGCGCAGATCGAAGGCACTGCGATCGATGTTCATGGAGCCTGTCTGAGCGAAGGCACCATCCACCATGATCAATTTGGCATGCAGCTTGAGATGCTTCTGGCGGCGCACTTTGACCCCGAATCGCTCCATCACCCGCAGCGACGAAAACGTGTCGTAGATGTCCCAGTCGCTGATGCCGTGCTTGCCGCCGCAGAGCACCCGCACCTTCACCCCCCGCTCGCTGGCGGAGATGATCCGATCGAGAATCACCGCGTCCACGAACTTGGGGTGCTGGATCCAGAGTGAGTCCCTGGCGGTATCCACCAACCTGGCCATCTGACCACGGCTGTGCAGGCTGCTCCAGACCAGGCCAACCCCGAGATCCGGATCAAAGCCGGTGCGGTTCCAGTCAGCCTCGAAACCGGCGATCACCTGATCCACCACCGCTCTGGCCTGGGTCACCACTCCGTAATCACGGGTTTCCGTGAAGTACTTATCAGCGAGATTGAAGCTGGCGATCAGGGCCAGGCTCCGGTCCACAACCATGGATTTCTCGTGGGTCACCGGGAAAGCCTCGCTGGTCCAGGCCGCCGCCATGCCGTTGGCCTGCAGCCAGGTGAAGGCTTCATCGTTCCAGCGGTCGCCGCCGGAGGTGTGGGGGTTGAGCATCACCTGCACCACCACGCCGCGCTGATGGGCCCGCAGCAGGGCCTGCTCGATCTGCTCCGACTGAAGCTTGAACTGCTTGAGAAGCAGGCTCGTACGGGCTGCATCAATCAGGGCCACCACTGCTGGTGCACCGTCATCGGGCATCACCAGCAACTGTTGATACTGGAGTCCGGAGACGGCCATCTGCAAGGAAGCTCGAATGGCACTGTTCTACAGGCCTTAGCCTGGGGTGATCCCCGACAGTGTCGAGACTTCCGCATTGAGCCGCACGATTCTGATCTGTTCCGGCAAAGGCGGGGTTGGTAAAACCACCCTGACCGCCAATCTGGGTATCGCCCTGGCGCGGCAAGGTGCCAGCACCGCCGTACTCGATGCCGACTTCGGCCTGCGCAATCTCGATCTCCTGCTCGGGCTCGAAAATCGGATCATCTACACGGCCCAGGAGGTTCTTGCCGAGAGCTGCCGCCTGGAGCAGGCTCTGGTCAGGCATAAGCAGGAGCCGAACCTCTCCCTTCTGCCGGCCGGCAACCCTCGGATGCTCGAGTGGCTCACCCCCGACGACATGCAGAAAATCGTGGGATTGCTGGAGGAACGCTTCGATTTCGTGCTGATCGACTGCCCGGCCGGCATCGAGGATGGTTTCAAGAATGCCGCGGCAGCTTCCAGGGAAGCCATCGTGGTGACCACACCGGAAGTTTCGGCGGTGCGCGATGCCGATCGGGTCATCGGCCTGCTGCAGACCCGTGCCATCGAACCGATCCAGCTCGTGCTCAATCGGGTGCGGCCACGGATGATGGCCAACCAGGAAATGCTCGCGGTCGGTGATGTCACTGACATCCTCGCTCTGCCGCTGCTCGGTCTGGTGGTGGAAGACGAGCAGGTGATCGTCTCAACGAACAGGGGCGAACCGCTCACCCTCAATGGCAGCCGCTCCCCCGCCGGTCTCGCCTACACCAACGTGGCCAGGCGCCTGCGTGGCGAGGAGGTGCCGATCGTCGATCCCAGCAAGGAACCCCAGGGTCTGCGGGCCCGGTTCAGTCGGCTGATGCAAACCAAGATCTTCTGATCCGTGATGACCCTGCGCGATTTCATCGACAAACTCCTGGGCCGCCAGGCGGCCAGTGCCAACACAGCGCGGCAGCGTCTGCAACTCGTGCTGGCCCACGACCGCAGCGACCTCAACCCTGAACTGCTCGAGCAGATGCGCCGCGAGATCCTCGAGGTGGTTTCGCGCTACGTGGAAATCGACCTGGAAGAGGGTGATGTGAGCCTGGAAACCGAGGATCGGGTCACGGCGCTGGTGGCCAACCTGCCGATCAAGCGGGCCCGCACCACACCATTGCCAGCCTCAGTCGCCTCTGCCTGAGCAAATCCACTGGCAAATCCGCTGGCATGGCCACCCGAGCGAACCAGTGGAACGAAAGCTGGGAACCCTGGCTGAAGTCTGCTCACCCAGCCATGGCCCAGCTCCCAGCCCCCACCTGCCTCAGCCCGGCCGAGCTGAGAGTCCTGGAGCACCTGCGCCACGGGCTGAGCAACAAGGCGATCGCCGCAGCCTTGGTGTTGAGCCCCCGGACGGTCGAGAGTCATGTGTCGCAGCTGCTGGCCAAAACGGCTTGCAGCAACCGCAGCCAGCTGCTGCTCTGGGCCCTCGGCGAGCGATAAGCTCGTGCCTTGCCGGCTTAGCTCAGTGGTAGAGCAGCGCTTTTGTAAAGCGAAGGCCATCGGTTCAAATCCGTTAGCCGGCTTGGGGTTGTGCAGCAGGGTCCATCTAGGCTGTTGATTGCTACGCATATCCCTCTTTTGATCAAAGTCCAGGAGAGTCGTGCGGTTGAGTTGAAGGCTCTGGGCTGGCCCGCAGAGGCCATCAGCCAGTACGAGCGGCTCTGGGAATACAGGCAGCGCTGGGGAGCCATCAACCTTGATCCCGAAGAGCGGGGATTCCTCAGAAAAGCTGAAAGCGAGCTTCCCAAACGGGTCGCCAGCGGCCAAGGAGGCTCCCAGAAGAAGACCACCCAGGAAAAATCGCACTACCGCTGGCTCGCTTTCCATCTCGAAGCCATGACACAGCCTGGAGCTGTGGCCGGCATTGAGGCTGGTGAACAGGGCGCCTGGCCGATCCTCCTGGAAGAGGAACTGCGCGCGCTCGACTACTTCGAACCGGTGCTCGGATTGGCCGACACCCACAAGGCCAAGCTCTTCATTCCCGCCCGGGAGCAATGGGTGAGCGAAGCGGCAGCACAAGCCCGAATCCTCACCTACGACTTCGAGGCCCCGCTGGAGGTTCTCCGGCAAACAGGCAAAACGAGCTGGAAGTCGATCCGATCAGCCGCGACTGCAGGCCCTCAGGACTATCCCGTCCTGGACGCTGAAGCCGCCAGATCCTTCCGAGCGAGTGTTCGCAGCAATCTGCTGGCCCTGGTCAGGGCCACGTTCCCCTCCCTGAGTGGCAACGATCAGCCCGATCCTCCCGACGACTGGCAGCGCAGCTGAAGCGGCCCTGCATGGGTTGGCCCGCTCAACGGCGCTGGCCCGCGAGCGACCATCCCGCCAGCAGGAGAGGGAGCCAGATCCAGCCACGCAGCTCAAACAGGGGTGTTCCCCACTGAATCAGGGGCTCGATCACCCCATGAAAAACAGTGAAGAGCACCGCAATCATCAGGCAGAGCTCAAGCATGGGCGCACCGGGACGTGGGCAACGGCGGCCTAGGGGCGGCAGCCTTCAGGAATCACAGCACCGGCACGCAACACCTGCCAATCGTTTTCGCCATTCCAACGAATCACCGTGCTGGCCTCCCCCAGAACGACGGGCCAGGGAACCGGCGCGAGCAGAGGCAGGGAGGGGAAGGTCGCTGCCGCTGAAGCTGCATCCAGGCAGGGCGGCTGAGCGGATCGGTTGGCGCTGGTGGTGGCCAGAGGGCCTGTTCGCTCCAGCAGGGCAAGGGCAGCGCCACAGGCAGGAATCCGCAGCCCAAGGCTGGCGCCCGCGGCGGGGCCCTCAGGCTGCAGCGCCGCCACGATGGCGCCCTGTGCTGGCAGCACGAGGGTTACGGCACCGGGCCAGCAGTGGGCCGCCATCGATCGCCAGGCAGGCAGCACAGGCAAGGCCAATGCGGCAAACAGGGCTTCCGGTTCAGCGCCCATCAGGATCAGCGGCTTCTGCATGGGCCGGCCTTTGAGCTCCCAGAGCTGACTGGCCGTGGCGGGAAGGCAGGCCAGGGCGGGCAAGGTGTCGGTGGGGAAAAGGGCCGCTGAACCGGCAGCCAGGGCGGCGGCCAGGCTGGGCCCATCCAGCAACCGCCCATCCCGTTCAAGATCGACTGGAGGATTCATCGATAGCAGGCAGAGGGAACTTCGCCGTGGCGGGCGCCACTGAACCGCCAACGGCCCTCGAGATCCTGGTGGGAGCCCACCTGCTCGAGCCCTGCGGCCGCCAACAGGCCCCGCACCGATTCGCCCTGGTCGTGGTGATGCTCCAACAGCAACCATCCCCCCGGGGCCAGTGCCCGCCCCGCGCTCTGAATGATCTGCCTCAAGGCCTCCAGACCATCCTCGCCACCGTCCAGGGCTAGCCAGGGCTCGTGAAGACGGACGACAGGATCGAGACAAGGCAGCAACGGGGACGGGATGTAGGGCGGATTGCTGACCACCAGATCCAGCCCACCGTCAAGAGGTTCCAGCGGAGACCACCAGCAGCCCTCCCTGAGGTCAACGCGGTGCAGCAGGTCGGCCGCCTGCAGGTTCGCTTCAGCCTGGAGGAGTGCCGCCGCGCTGAAATCCACGGCCACACCCCTGCTGGCTGGGAGCAGCCTGGACAAGGCCAGGGCCAGGCAGCCGGATCCGGTGCCCAGGTCGGCCCAGCGGAGGGGGGCCTTCAGCGCTGCTGGCCCCATCGCCTCCACGGCCAGATCGATCAGCTGCTCGGTTTCCGGGCGAGGGATCAGCACACCAGGGCCGACCTGAACGTCAAAATCGCGCCATGGACAGCGCCCCACCAGGTACTGGAGAGGTGTGTGATCACGCCGATGCCGGAACCAGAGAGCCTCAAGATCAGCCCGGCTGCGATGCAGAGGGACAGGCTGGTGGGGATCCAACCACAGCCGTTGACGCGCTGGCCCGTCGAGCCCGCCAGCCAGATCCAGCAACCAGTCGAAGTTTGCGGCAAGGCCACCCTGGAGCAGCAGGGCACGGCGCCAGGCCAACAGACCGGCTCCAGAAAGGGTTTCTTCAGCGGATGCGTGCACGCCGCAACGATGCCTCAGGATTTCGCCGAAGCCTAGAAAACGACCTTCAGATCGGCCGCCAGCAGAGGCCCGGCTCCGCCCTGATCCGCCCGGCCAGCTCAAGGCCCAGCAAGCGAGTGGAGAGCTCGGCCACCGAAAGCCCCAACGCCCCGCCGAGCTCCTCAATGGACGCGCCCGCCCCGAGAGTGGCCAGCAGATCCTGATCCGAGGGGGAATCGGCCGAAGCGGCAGGGATGGAACAGCGTGCCGGATCGGCGATCGGGGCAAGCGGACCTCCGCCAAGCTGACGGATCAGATCGGCGGGCTCGAGCAACGGGGTGGCCCCCCGCACCAGCAGACGGTTGCTGCCGGCGGCAGAAGCCTTGCCCGCATCGCCCGGCACCACCCAGAGCGGCAGGCCCTCCTGCCAGGCGAGATCAGCGGAATGGAGGGCGCCACTGCTGTGGGGACACTCGACCACGACGACGGCCTGAGTGAACGCCACCAGCAATCGATTGCGGGCAGCGAAATGCCCACGCTGGACAGCGGCCCCGGGAGCCTGCTCGCTGATCAGCAAACCCCTGCTGCCGACCTCGGCCTGAAGGGGACCGTGATGGCGGGGATAGATGCGCTGCAACGGTGTGCCGAGCACCGCCACCGGCCGGCCGCCACGATCCAGGCAGCCTCGGTGAACGGCCGCATCGATCCCCTCGGCCAGACCGCTGACCACCGGCCATCCCGCCTCAGCCAGAGCCCTGCCAAGCGCCTGCGCCATCGAGATGCCGTGCGGGGATGGCCGCCTGGTACCCACCACGGCAATGGCCCGGCGGCGACGAAGCTGGGGCCAGAGGCTGCCGCGCCCCCGCCAGTACAAGCCGAGGGGTGGGCGCTCCAACCGGGCCAGAGCGGGGGGATTGGCCGGATCACCGGGAAGGAGCACCCGCCGAGAACCAGGGAGTGACGGACCGGCTCCTCCCCATGGATCGGGACCCCAGCGACGGCGATGGATCTCAATGCGATTCAGCAGCACAGGGCCAAAACCGGTGAGACGAGCCAATCGCGCCGGGGAGGCGTCCCACGCCATCGCCAGGCCGCCAAAGGCAGCTTCGAGCTGCTGAAGCCGCCTCCAGCCAAGGCCTGGGCAGCCGCACCAAAGCAACCACCAGCCCCGCCGCCGATCAGACCAGGGGGAGCGATCGCTTTGCCGCCCGACGACGGGCTCCCCCGTGGCCTTCAGAGGGAACGCTCCAACAACGAGATCGCCCAAGGCACCTGCGTGAACTTCAGTACAAATGTACTAAGGCAATCAGTCTGATGCGGCCTGCGTCTCAAGCAACTGCTCCAGCGCCGCTTCCAGGTCAGGCGGGAACGTGCGCACCAGCCGCCGCGAGCCACCCCGGCCCAGATCCAGCAGAACCAGGTCCACCGTTGCCTCGGCCGCCAGAGCACCCATGGGGCCGAGAAAACGGCTGCACCATCGAAGCCGGATCCCCCGCCGGGGTTCAATCACGCTCCAGAGTTCCACAGCGTCCCCGTGGCGCAGGGCCTGTCGATAGTTGATCGACAGCGACACCACCGGCAACTCCAGCCCCCTGGCGGCGAGATCGGCATAGGCCAGCCCGGCAGCGGCCAGGGCCTCCACCCTCGCCTCCTCCAGCCAGCCGAGGTAGGCCCCATGCCACATCACGCCGGCATGGTCGGTGTGCTGTGGCAGAACGCGCCGACGGAGACACCACCCCATTCGGCCGGGCTGTTGGTCCATTACGACCTCTCCGGCCTTGCGGACGAGGATCGCTGCTGCGCCATAGGCTGCTGCAGAACCGCGACAGCCTCGTGTTTCGCAACCTTCTGATCGCCGACTCCGGCAAGGGCCACGTGGAGGAGATGGTGCGCATGCTGCGCGACCTTCCCAGCTTCCAGCAGGCTCGGCTCAACATCCTTCATGTTGTGACCGAACAGGCCGGTGAGGATTTCCAGGACCACTGGCAACGGGCCGCGGGGCTGGTGGCCGAGGCCATCCAGCGGCTTGGGCTCAACCCCGGCGATGTGAACGCGATCATCCGACAGGGTGACACCAAGCAGACCGTGCTCAAGGTGGCTGATGAGCTCAATGCTGATCTGATCGTGATGGGGTCCAGGGGCCTTGGACGACTGCAGTCGATCCTCGCCAACAGCTCCAGTCAATACGTGTTTCAGCTGGCCACCCGACCGATGCTGCTGGTGCGCGATGACCTTTACGTTCGCCATGTGAACAGGTTGCTGGTCACGATCGATGGAACCGGCGTGGGGGAAGACGCCCTGCGCATCGCCTGCGAACTGGTCCGTGAGATCCCAGGGGGCACACTCACCGGGATCCACATCACCCGCCAGGACATTGCTCCGAGCCGGGGCGGCAGGAGCCCCGCTGACGAAGTCCTGGAGAAGGCTGTTCAGAAAGCCCGCAGCTTCGGCGTGGAGCTGAACGGCGTGCATCGCTCCGGCGACATCGGCAGGGGCGTTTGCCTGGCCGCCAAGGAATTCAACGCCGATCTTCTGGTGATTGCTTCCCAGGACAGGCGACCTCTGGTGGCAAAAAGCCTGGTCGATATCGATCGATTGCTGGGCAGCTCGGTCAGTGACTACATCCGGGTCCATGCTCCGGCACCTGTGCTGCTGGTGCGGGAACCAGAAAGGGGCCGCTGAGCAGGGAGGCGGCCGGGCCTCAACCCTGCTGACGGCTGCTGGTCTGGATGTAGAGGATGATCAGAAAAACCGCCGGAACCAGCACGAACAGCAGGCTGGCCACGAAACCGAGATCGTTGGTTTCCATCGGTAGGTACGGGAATCACCGGACCGTATCACCGGCAATCGGCCCATCCGTTCCCGCTTCATCGGCCGTTGCGGATTGCTCGGTCTCTGCGGCCGGATCCTCAGGCGGAGTCGGCCAGGCGATCGGACCGGCAGGCAGCGGGGCCTCAGCAGCGGCCGCCAGCAGCCCTTCTCCCTGGGCCCAGCCCAGCTGGGGCCTTGTCAGCACAACAAGGGAGTGCTCCACCATCGCCTGACAGGCCAACCGCCAACCGCGAGGCCGACCGCGAAGCTTTCGCTGCTCGACAGGAGTCAAGGCACTCAGGGCGGGCGGCCCTGTGAGGTTGTCGGCGACGCCCACGAAACAGGTGATGCACTGACCGCACCCACTGCAGTTGCCGAGTTTTCCCTTCAGGCCATACAGCTCGACGCCGGAGCGCAGGGCCACGTCTCGAAGGTTCTCTCCCGGAAAACACTCCACATCGCAACCTTCACGCACAAAACGGATGACGGGCATGGAGCTTCCTGAAGGGCAGGTCCCATTGTGAAAGACGGAGTTGCGTTTTGTAACTGCGCTGTGATCAATCGGATCGAACCCCGCTTCCCGCCTGAATCAAGCGTCACGGCTCATTTCAGCTGAGCAAGGCGGCCACCCCGGGTCGCCCCAACCCCTTACCATCAGCCAACGGATCGATCCCATCGATCGTCCATTGCCTTGGCCCTGGCCGCGGCAGCTGTTTGTTCCCCGGACCTTACCCCCATGGGATTGCCCTGGTATCGGGTGCACACGGTCGTGATCAACGACCCGGGCCGCCTTCTGGCCGTGCACCTCATGCACACCGCTCTGGTCGCCGGCTGGGCCGGCTCCATGGCCCTCTATGAGCTCGCGATTTTTGATCCATCCGACCCTGTTCTGAACCCGATGTGGCGCCAGGGCATGTTCGTCATGCCCTTCATGTCCCGCCTCGGCGTCACAGGCAGCTGGGGGGGCTGGAGCGTCACCGGAGAAACCGGCGTCGATCCTGGCTTCTGGAGTTTTGAAGGGGTAGCTGCCGCCCACATCGTTTTCAGTGGCCTGCTGTTCCTTGCCGCCATCTGGCACTGGACCTACTGGGATCTCGAGATCTGGCAGGACCCCCGCACCGGTGAACCCGCCCTGGATCTCCCCAAGATCTTCGGCATCCACCTGCTGCTTGCCGGCCTTGGCTGCTTCGGCTTCGGTGCTTTCCACCTCACTGGTGTGTTCGGACCGGGCATGTGGGTCTCTGACCCCTATGGCATCACCGGCCATCTGGAGCCCGTCCAACCATCGTGGGGCCCTGAAGGCTTCAACCCCTTCAACCCTGGAGGGATCGTCGCCCACCACATCGCGGCCGGCATCGTCGGGATCATCGCGGGCATTTTTCACATCACCACCCGTCCGCCGGAACGCCTTTACAAGGCTCTGCGCATGGGCAACATCGAAACAGTCCTGGCCAGCGCCATCGCCGCGGTGTTTTTTGCAGCCTTCATCGTGGCTGGAACCATGTGGTACGGCTCAGCGGCCACCCCCGTTGAGTTGTTCGGTCCAACCCGCTACCAATGGGATCAGGGCTATTTCAGAACCGAAATCAATCGTCGTGTGGCCACGGCCCTCGAGAACGGAGCTTCCAAGGCAGAGGCTTACGGCTCCATTCCTGAGAAGCTCGCCTTCTTCGACTATGTCGGCAACAGCCCTGCCAAGGGAGGTCTGTTCCGGGTTGGTCCGATGGTGAATGGCGATGGCCTGCCCACCGGCTGGCTGGGCCACATCAGCTTCACCGATAAGGACGGCCGTGATCTTCAGGTGCGCCGCCTTCCCAACTTCTTCGAGAACTTCCCCGTTGTTCTTGAAGACAGTCAGGGCATCGTCCGAGCGGACATCCCCTTCAGGCGGGCAGAAGCGAAGTATTCCTTCGAGCAAACCGGTGTGACAGCCACGGTCTACGGGGGAGCGCTCAACGGCCAGACCTTCACCGATCCAGCTGCCGTCAAACGCCTGGCCCGCAAGGCCCAGCTGGGTGAGGCCTTCGAATTCGATCGCACCACCTACCACTCCGATGGAACCTTCCGCAGTTCGCCAAGGGGGTGGTTCACCTTCGGGCATGCCACGTTCGCTCTGCTCTTCTTCTTCGGCCACATCTGGCATGGTGCCCGCACCCTTTACCGAGATGTGTTCGCCGGAATCGATCCCGACCTGGGCGAGCAGATTGAGTTCGGCCTCTTCCAGAAGCTGGGCGATCGAACCACTCGCCGTACCGCCCAGACAGCCACGCCCTCTGGCAGCAGCACGATCAGCTGATCCTTTCACTCCCGGAGATTCCTGATGGAGAGCTTCGCCTACATCCTCATCCTCACGCTGGCCCTAGCCACACTCTTCTTCGCGATCGCCTTCCGCGATCCCCCGAAGATCGGCAAGTGACCTCGGGCTGGTGAGCCAGCCCTCAGCCCCCCCCTGCATCGGCAAGGGGGGGCTTTTTGCTTGAAACCGCTGCCAACAAGCCACTCAGCCGGCGCGATGAACATCCAGATCGGTTGCGGCGCAACTCTTCTCATTTCAGGCGTTACTGTTTACACTGGATTGAAACTGTTTGGGTACCCGTGGGATGCAATGTCCCTCCTGCCAACACACCGACAGCCGGGTGCTTGAGTCCCGCTCCGCCGACAGCGGCAGAAGTGTGCGTCGGCGACGTGAATGCCTGAACTGTGAATTTCGCTTCACCACCTATGAACGGGTTGAAACAGTGCCCATCACCGTGGTCAAACGGAACGGGGTCAGAGAGCTGTTCAACCGTTCCAAACTGCTGCACGGCTTGCTGAGAGCCTGTGAAAAGACAGGCCTGGAGCCGCTCCGGCTGCAGATGGTCGTCGATGAGATCGAACTGCAACTCCAACAGCGCAGTGGTCGCGAAGTGAGCAGCAGTGAAATCGGTGAGCTTGTTCTGCTCCAGCTCAGCGAGATGAGTGAGGTGGCCTACGTGCGTTTTGCCTCGGTCTATCGCCAGTTCCAGGGCATCAACGACTTCGTCGCCACGCTTGAGGGGCTCAGCCGGCGCAACTCCCGTCAGCGGGGTGATGGCAACGCCCCAAGCCTTGCTGTCGTGAACTGACAGCTGCTGCGTCCGGATCCCCCGCCCAGGCTGTTTAGCCAGGCGGAGGCCGCTTTTGTATGATCTTGGATCGGATGCGTTCTGTCGGCGGGCAGTTGCATCTCTCCTTCGTTCTGCCCAAGGCAGGCCGCCTTTCCTTCATGACCGTGACCCCTTCCGAGATCAGCAGCACCGAGGCCGTCAGCGATCTCGCTCCAGAAGCGGCTGACTTTGACCTTGACATCCTGGAAGAGGTCCCCACCGCTGACGATCCAGCCAGCCGTGCCGTTCCGAGGGATTTTGAGAACGCCGGCTTCACGCTCGAAGAATTCGCCTCCCTGCTCAGCAAGTACGACTACAACTTCAAGCCCGGCGATGTGGTGAACGGAACCGTGTTCGCCATGGAGCCCAAGGGCGCCATGATCGACATCGGCGCCAAGACGGCCGCCTTCATGCCTCTGCAGGAGGTCTCGATCAACCGGGTGGAGAACCTCAGCGATGTGCTGGAGCCCGGCGAGATCCGCGAATTCTTCATCCTCAGCGAAGAAAACGAAGACGGCCAGCTCACGCTTTCGATCCGACGCATCGAGTATCAGCGGGCCTGGGAGCGCGTGCGTCAGCTCCAGAAGGAAGACGCCACCATCTACAGCGAGGTGTTCGCCACCAACCGCGGCGGTGCCCTGGTGCGGGTGGAAGGATTGCGCGGCTTCATCCCCGGCAGCCACATCAGCACGCGCAAGCCGAAGGAAGATCTCGTTGCCGACTTCCTGCCCCTCAAATTCCTGGAGGTGGACGAGGAGCGCAACCGTCTGGTGCTCAGCCATCGCCGCGCCCTGGTGGAGCGGAAGATGAACCGGCTCGAGGTCGGCGAGGTGGTGATCGGCACCGTACGGGGCATCAAACCCTATGGCGCCTTCATCGACATCGGCGGCGTCAGCGGCCTGCTGCACATCTCCGAGATCAGCCACGAGCACATCGAGACACCACATACGGTGCTCAATGTGAACGATCAGATGAAGGTGATGATCATCGACCTCGACGCCGAGCGTGGTCGGATCTCACTCTCCACCAAAGCCCTCGAACCCGAACCGGGCGACATGCTCACCGACCCCGCCAAGGTGTTCGAAAAGGCCGAGGAGATGGCTGCCCGCTACAAGCAAATGCTGCTGGAGCAGGCTGAAGAGAACGAGCCCATGGGTGTCACCCTCGACTGACCTCCCGATCAACGCCCGCACCAACTGATTCCACGCCATGGCGCACCTCCAGCTTCGGGGCGTGGATCTTGGTCCTGTGCGGGCTGTGCTGTTCGACAAGGACGGCACCCTCAGCCACAGCGAGCCGCTGCTGATCGAGTTGGCAGCGGCCAGGATCAAGGCGGCCGTGCAGCTGGTGTCCATTGAGCGCCAGATCCCTTTGCGCGATCTGTTGCAGCGCGCCTACGGGCTCTGGGATGGCGGGATCGATCCGGCCGGCACAACGGCGGTGGCGTCCAGGGCCCACAACCTGATCTCCACTGCCACGGCCTTCTGCCAGGTGGGGCTGGGTTGGGCAGAAGCCCTGTCCCAGAGCGAAGCGGTGTTCGCCCTGAGTGACTCCCTGCATGGCCTTGGCTCCAGACCCGCCAGCGCCCCCACAGCTGGGCTGATGGGCCTGTTGGCCAGCCTGCAAGAGGCTGGCGTGCGCTGCGGAGTGATCAGCAACGACGAGCGTTCAGGCATTCAGCACTTCCTCGAGTGCCATGGTCTTCAGGATTGCTTCCAGGCGATCTGGAGCGCTGAGCACCACCCCTGCAAGCCGGATCCGGCGGCTGTCCACGGACTCTGCAACGAACTGGGCATCGCCCCCTCCGACTGCGCCCTGATCGGGGATGCGGACAGTGATCTTTCCATGGCGGCCCTGGCGGGTGTGCCCCTGGTGATCGGCTTTGCCGACGGCTGGAGCCGCCGCCCATCCCTGAGCGCCCCGCATCTGCCGCTCGAGCGCTGGTCGGAGCTCACAGTGATCGCCCGCGACTGAAGGCTTGGGTTTCCGCTGACTCAGCCAACCAACTGGCGCACAGCCGGGTCCATGAGCTGGAGATAGACTCAGTGCCTTCCAACTCGATACTGGTCGGCATGAGTCGTTACGTCTTCACCTCCGAGTCGGTGACCGAAGGGCACCCCGACAAGATCTGTGATCAGATCAGTGACGCCGTGCTCGACGCCCTGCTGGCCCAGGACCCCGCCAGCCGGGTGGCCTGCGAGACCGTGGTCAACACGGGCCTTTGCCTGATCACCGGTGAGGTCACCACCCAGGCCCGGGTCGACTTCAACACCCTCGTACGCGGGGTGATCGAGCAAATTGGCTATAGCAGCGCCCGGGCCGGGGGCTTCGACGCCCACAGCGCCGCCGTGCTGGTGGCCCTCGACCAGCAGTCCCCAGACATTGCCCAGGGGGTGAATGAGGCCGACGACCACGACGGCGACCCCCTCGACAAGGTGGGCGCCGGCGACCAGGGAATCATGTTCGGCTTCGCCTGCGACGAAACCCCCGAGCTGATGCCGCTGCCGATCAGCCTGGCCCACCGCCTCGCCCGCCAGCTGGCCAAGGTGCGCCATGACGGCAGCCTTGGCTATCTGCTGCCCGACGGCAAGACCCAGGTCAGTGTCGTCTACGAAGACAACAGGCCCGTGTCGATCGACACGATCTTGATCTCCACCCAGCACGTGGCCGAGATCGACGGGATCAGCGATGAGAAAGGCTTGCGGGAGCGCATTTCCGCCGACCTCTGGGTGCATGTGGTGGAACCCGCCACAGCCGACCTCGACCTCAAACCGGTGAAGGGCAGCACCCGTTTCCTGGTCAACCCCACCGGAAAGTTCGTGGTGGGGGGGCCCCAGGGGGATGCTGGCCTCACCGGCCGCAAGATCATCGTTGACACCTACGGGGGCTATGCCCGCCACGGTGGCGGCGCCTTCTCCGGCAAGGATCCCACCAAGGTGGACCGCTCCGCCGCCTATGCCGCCCGCTACGTGGCCAAGGCCCTGGTGGCCGCTGGGCTGGCCAGCAAGGTGGAGGTGCAGCTCAGCTACGCCATCGGCGTGGCCCGGCCCGTGAGCATCCTTGTGGAGAGCTTTGGCACCGGCGCCCTCGGCAACGAAGACCTCACGGCCCTGGTTCAGGAACACTTCGACCTGCGCCCCGGGGCGATCATCAACGCTTTCAGCCTGCGCGATCTGCCCCAGCAGCGCGGCGGCCGTTTCTACCAAGATGTCGCGGCCTATGGCCACTTCGGCCGTCGTGACCTTGATCTCCCCTGGGAGAACGTGGACACCATCGCCACCACCTTGAAGCAGGCCACCGCCAGCCGGGTGGGCGCCTCCGCCTGAATGCTCCCGCCCCTGTGGGGGGATCTCAGGAAGGCAGACCCGATCTAGCGCTTGGCATCGACCTTGGCAGCAGCGGGTTGCGGCTGGCCTTGATCGATGACCAGGGCTGCGTGCTGAGCGAGCGCAGCGGCGCCTACACCCTGCCGTTCGAGCAACCCGAAGGTTGGCGTGAAGGGTTGGTGGGGCTGATCGGAACCCTTGAGGCGTCCCTGCGGGCCCGGGTCGGTGCCATTGCCCTTGATGGCACCTCCGGAACCCTGTTGCTCTGCCGCCCCGATGGCACAGCCCTTGGGCCTGCTCTCCCGTACCACCAGGCCTGCCCTGAGCAGGCCGAGGCCCTGGCCGTACTGGTGCCCGCCGGCAGCCCCGCCGCCAGCGCCAGCGGCAGCCTGGCGCGCGCCTTGAACCTGCTCAGCCGGGAAGGGGCCCTCGATGGCTCGCAACACCTGTTGCTGCGCCATCAGGCCGACTGGCTGATGGGCTGGCTGCTGGGCCACTGGCGTTGGGGCGAAGCAGGCAACAACCTCCGGCTCGGCTGGGATCTGCAGCGCGAGGCCTGGGCGGGCCGAATCGAGCATCAAACCTGGAGCAGCGCCCTGCCCGAGGTCGTGGCCAGTGGCACCGCCTTGGGCCCCCTGGCCGGCGAAATGGCCAAGCGGCTGGGACTGCCAACGACCTGCCTGGTGGTGAGTGGCACGACCGATGCGAATGCAGCCGTGCTGGCCGCGGACCCCGGCCCTGGCGATGGGGTGGCCGTTTTGGGCACCACCTTGGTTCTCAAGCGCTTCGTGGAGGCCCCCCTGGAAGGCCCTGGGCTCACCAACCACCGGGTTGGTGGCCGCTGGCTGGTGGGTGGAGCCTCCAATGCCGGCGCCGGCATCCTGCGTCGGTTCTTCACGCCAGAGCAGATTGAACAGCTCAGCCGCCAGATCGATCCCCGCCGTCCCACGGGCCTGTGTCTACGGCCCCTAGCTGCCCGCGGCGAGAGGTTCCCCGTGGACGACCCCCAGCTCGAGCCTGTGCTGGAGCCCAGGCCGATCAGCGATGCCCTCTATCTCCAGGCCCTGCTGGAGGGACTGACCGCGATTGAGGCCCAGGGCTGGCAGCGGCTGGCGGAGCTGGGGGCCCCGCCGCTGGAGCGGGTCATCAGCCTGGGGGGCGGCGCCCGCAACCCCCAATGGCGCCTGCTGCGTCAGCGGGCCCTGGGGATTCCTGTGCTCAACCGCCCCGGGCTGGCCCCCGCCGTCGGCACAGCCCAGCTGGCCTTGAGAGGGTGGAGGATGGGAGCGCTCACGATGCCGCAGCGAAGCCCATGAACGAACGGTTACGCGCGGTTCTATCCATGGGTTTGTTCGTGGTGCTCGCGGGCTTCGTGGGTTTCAGCGCCCTACGGCTGAGCTTGCTGCTCTGGCAACGCTTCGGCGCCGGCTGAAGACCACCCCTCAGAATCGTCTGCAGCCCCCGCTCTTCCCCATGGCCGCCGATCCCCTCACCGACAGCGTCAGCGATCGCATCTGCCGGCATATGAACGTTGATCACGCCGAGGCGGTGGCGGACTTCGCCCGGCACTACGGCGGCATCGAAGCGACCGAAGGAGCCGTAATGACACGGGTGACACCGGAGGCGATGGAACTGGAGATCGCGGGCTCCATTGTCGTGGTTCCTTTCGACCACACCCTCAGTGACAGCGAGGATGCCCACCGCACCCTGGTGGCGATGCTGCGGGCCCTGCCCGCCAAGGGCGGGGAATCCTGAGAAGGACCCCCACTCTCGCCTTCGGGCGCCTGCGCCGTGCTGACCCAGCTGCTTCAGGGTTGCCTCGAATTAATCACCACTCCCTGCTGCCCGCTCTGCCAAAACCAGCTTGAGCCAAGTGCCCCTGGCCCAGGCCCCTGTGGACCGTGCCTGCAACGACTGAACCTGCCTCCTCTGGGGCTGCAGGGACATCAACCACTCCCCTGGTGGAGCCTCGGGTTCTATGAGGGCCAACTGCGCCGGCTGCTGTTGCGCCAGCGGCGGAATCCCTCCCCCGTGGTGATCGCCAGCTTGAGCGAGCGCCTGGCCGAGCCGTGGGCGGCGAACCAGCTCCGCCCCCTGGTGGTGGCGATCCCGAGTTGGAAACGGCAAGGCAACCCCTTGCCGGGCCTGATCAGCCGCAGCCTGGGGTTCGAGCACGTCACACCCCTGGAGCGGGCCCGCCCCACCCTGGGCCAACACCACCTGGGAAAGGAGCTGCGCGCCCTCAACCAGGAGGGGGCGTTTCGCTGCCGTTCCGGTGCAGCAAGGCCCGGACCGCTGCTGCGGAGACGTCCGCTGCTGATCGTCGACGACATCCTCACCACGGGGGCCACCGCCTGCGCCGCCGCCACAGCACTGCGCGCGGCCGGCTACCGGGTCGAGGGGTTGCTGTGCCTGGCCCGCACCCCCGAGAAACGCCGTGATCTAAGATCTGCCCGTCGCTAACGCGGCAGGCCGGGATAGCTCAGTTGGTAGAGCAGGCGATTGAAAATCGCCGTGTCCCCAGTTCAAATCTGGGTCCTGGCATTCTTCGATGACAACATCAAACCACCATCGGCAACGGCCCATTCCAGCCGCTGAGCACTCTGGATACTTTCCTTGCACGAGCCCGCCCACGGGCAGGGACTATGACAACCGGATATGGCCGAGATCTGGGCTCAAAAAGTTTTCTTCTACGTTCCTCGATGCGCACTCCTCCCGATCGCCCAGTCGATCAACAGTTCAACAATGCCGACAGCTACGCAATGGCCTTTGATGCCGCCTGGGAGAAGCTCAATCAACAAACAGCAGCCGAAGGGCTGAATCGCGAGGCCAGGCTGCAGCAGGCCATTGCCGACCTCAGTGACCATCCCTTCGCACTTAACCAGCCTGAACTAGCACTGCAGGTCGCCACCTTCCGATTACGACTGCTGGGTCGCTGAGACACAGTTCTCAGGCCCCACAGCTTGAGTGCATAGGTCAGCCGATCCGGCTCAAGGGTCATAGGCAAAAAAGACAACAAGCAACCAGAAAAGTCGGCGCGCAGCAAACATTATGAAGTGTAACAGTGCATTGCCTCGGCCCGGGACGTCCGCGCCAGAAGAGGCGAGGGCGAGCGATAACATCATCCTATGATTAGTTCATCCGGTCGTCTGCTTTTACAGCTCTCGGCGAGCTTTAGCAATCAACGCCAGGCCTTTGCGAACCCGCCTCTGTATGGTCACATACTGGTTCGATTCCGGCCCTTGCCTGAGCTGATGCCAGGTTCACTGTTGCTGGAACAGGCCTACGCCGTCTCTCCATTGCAGCCCTATCGCATACGCGTGCTCACGGTTCAGGCTGATCACCGTGGTCTTGTCATCATCAACCATGCAATTCGAGACTCCAGACGCTTCTGGGGTGCCGTGGAAAATCCCAGTACTCGAACTGAGATCAAGATGCAAGACCTCGAAAAATTGGAAGGCTGCACCTATATCGTTCAGGAACAGAACGATGGCTTCTTCGGGGAAGTGGAGCCCGGCTGCCGCTGCATCGTTGAACGTCAGGGGGAATCGGCCTATCTGGTGAGCAGCTTCCAGCTGGATGCCCAGAGCATGCAAACCGTAGATCGCGGCCATCATCCCCAAACCCATGAGCAGGTTTGGGGATCGCTCGCAGGGCCATTCATCTTTGAACGTGTTGCCGACTTCAGCCATGAGTTACCCGAAGCCTGGCTGGCCCCATGAGCGAAGCCCGTGGCGGTGGTAACGCTATGTGAGGATTTCGGCCCTTTGCTTTCAAACATTAGTTGAAATACTTACGATGGCTGCAGAAAATTTTTGATCAGAATGGGCATTCCGCTGCTGACTTACGAACTCACAACCCAGAATGCCCGAGTGCCTTCATTTTCAATTGGAAATGATGAGTCGGCACGCATTAACACCAGCTCAACAGAAAAGATTGAGAGTGCCTACCGTCAGATCTTTTTCCACGCCATGAGCATTGATCGTGACCCTCTACTGGAGTCACAGTTTGCCAATGGGCAGATCCAAGCTCGCGACTTCATCCGCGGACTCCTCCTGTCCAAACGATTTCGAGATGATTTTTACCAGTGCAACAGCAATTACCGCATTGTAGAGCATGTTGTCGGAAGGGCTTTGGGTCGGAACACCTTCGGCATCAATGAACAAATGGCCTGGTCTGTTGTGATTGCAACCAAGGGATTTCAGGGATTTATAGACGCTCTTCTTGATTCACAGGAATATCTTGATGCGTATGGATACGACGAGATCCCCTTCCAACGCTCCAGATCACTACCTGGCAGGAAATCCGGCGAACTACCATTCAACCAGCAAGCGCCACGCTATGGAGCCTACTGGAGAGATGTTACCTATCTGAGAGTACCCTCGACAACTCGCATCGATGGGGAGAGCTCAGAAGCGTGGGTGAATGGCCAACCACCAAAATTTGCTTTGCGCATCTGGCTGGCCCTAATAGCAGTTGGCAGCCTCGAAATCATTCGAATCTTGCTCACAATTGCTGGATCGATGCTAAGCACAGGAGGAAATGCCGGAACCTGACACTACATATTTTTAGAGGCCTAGATCCATAGATTCGTGCACAAAGCGGCCCTACCGTTGAGGCCATGAAGGACCACCTTCCGCACTAGATCTGCATGGCAAGAACAGCGAACCAGAGAAGCGCAGGCGTGGATCGTCAGTGGGATCTGATGCGGAGCAGCTTTGATGGCACATGGAAGGGGCTGACCACCTGGTATGGACGCTACGGCGCTGAGATGGATCTCAGCCGTGGCACATCAGATCCCGCAGGTTCGATCTATGCCATACGTTTTTCCGATGCCAACACCGGCGTTTGGCATGGTACTGGCTTGCGATTCGCTCCAGGTGGCGAACGCCAATTCCCCCTCTATCGCCATAGCTACAATCTCGGAAATCAATGCTGGCATTTCCCTAATACAGCCGGTCAATCCAGCCTTGATATGGACGCAAGCAGCGGGCGCGCCGGACATGAAGTTAATTTCTTCACGTCCCGCTCCCGATCCATGCTCGTTGCCCTTTATCAGCGTGAGGAGGGTCACAGCATGATCCTGGATTCCATCGCAGCGACAGCATTTCGCTGCCAGCGGACCACTGCCGATCCCGTTCGGGACGTCACAGAGACAAAGCACCAGCTCTTTCAGACCATCACCGGCTGGCCTGGGATGGAGCAGGAGTTACGTCCCGGCCAATGGCCGGAATACACACCGCCGAGCCTGCCAATCGCTGCATTCGCTGCCAGCAGCTTTCTAAAACATGAAGTGAACGGTTATTTTGCAGATAAGATCACCTGCAGCTTACCGGCGCATTTGCCCCAGGGGCCATTTGATCTAAATTTTGGATGCCTGATCACCCCAAACAGCTTTGTGCATCTAATGATTGAATACGATCAAGCGCACCAACTCACTCGCTGGGTTGAACGCCGCTATCAACCCACCATCAATGGCTGAGCGAACGAGAAGCCCAGCTCCTTGAGCTTGGCATTGCTGACTCTTGCATTGAGCACACGATCGGTTGTATCCACCGAAAGCCATTTCGCCAGTGGCAGGCCCGCTTGCTCACACAGGCGATCGGTGAGTTCTTGCCCGCTGCACTGGGTATCATTCACTAGGTTGTAGGTATCGTTAAGATTGTGATCAAAAGCAAACGAGACTCCGCTAACGATGTCATCGCGATGAATCCAGCAAGGCACATTCTGACCATTGCGCTGCACAACGCCCCCAGCTGCGGAAAGGAGCATGGCAGGAATGTCACGGCCCGGGCCATAAATGCCGCCCAAGCGCAAGATGCAAACCTTGATCTGGTCTGAGCGCAAGGACTGGATCATCTCTTCAGCTTTTGAAAGCACCTCGTTGACCGGATGTTGCGTATCAAGCGGCGCGGCTTCGTCTGTTAATGCGCCTCCGCGATTGCCATAGACACCACAGCTACTCAGATGCACCAGCTGCAAAGGGGTGTTAATGGAGCGTCGCTCCAATGCATCAATCAAACATTGGATTCCTCCAAGAAAGGTTTGTCGGTATTGATTCACATCAACCTGGGAACTCTTTGAAGGCGCGAACGACACCAGAATCCCATCTAAGTCTCCAACAAAATCGAGGCTGCTGCGGGAATCCGAAGAATCAAAGACCACCGGTGAGTCGACAAGCTCACCAAGCTCAACCAGTCGTTGGTGGCGTGTGGTGGTTCCCAACAATTGGTGGCCCTCTTGCTTCCAGGCCTTGGCCACAGCTTCGCCCACATAGCCACAACCAAGGATGGCGCGCTGCTCGCCCGAGGGCAGGATGGGGCGCTGCTCCTTGGCAAGCAACTGATAAAGCGAGGAGAGGTCGGAGGAGGCTGTCACAGGGATCGTTACGTTTCGTAAACGTTAGCTCACAGATCGTTGCCGTGTGTGTCGGTTTCTACCGTTCACCTCGATCAAGGCGCTTTTAGGCTCCGCCTAGCGTAGAAGGTGACCTGAAGTACGCCATTTCAATGCCTAACTACCGGATCACAGCGGAGGGGCTGGAGGATTTGCAGGTGGCCTGCTCAGGTTGCAGTGGTGACGCACTCGCTCTCGCCCTGACCGACCGGGGAATGGAGCGCTATACCGCGGATCGGCGCAGCGAGGACGGCCTCCAATGGTGGTTTCAAGTGACCTTCAGTCCCGAAGGAGCCAGTGAAGATCGGGCCGTCACCAAGGAGGTCAGAGTCGATCGAATCGACGCTTGATGTTCTGGCTGACACCACGCGCGCCCTCACCAGGTTGGACGCATTCCGAAACGTCGACCAAAGCTCACCACTGCCTGCTGCTACGGCACGACGCCACTACGCCGACATATTCGATACGGCATTGCGCTCAACCGCGTGCCCCGCGGTAGGCACATCTGCACTCACTTCCCCACCATGAGCATCCCCTCCCGTCCGCTGACGCTGGCCAAGGAACCCGGATCCTCGCCCTGATACAGCAAGCGGGGCCCCTTCTCTGCCGCATAGCATACCCATCTGAAGTTGGAGTAGATCCACTAAGGCTTTGCCTGCACCCTCCACATGCACCAGCCCACGATTCAAGCCGGGACCTATAGACTGATCTCCCATCTCTAGAGACCAGAAAGGCTGACGAAGGCCGTGAGCTTTTTAATTATTTAGGCAGCGAGGAAATCCTGTGTAAAGTCCTGGACTTCCTCGTAGTCAATCCCAAGCTCTTGATTCTCGTCGTCAATGAATTCAGAAGATTCGAATGCAAGTTCAATGGTTTTTGATTTAGGCAGTTGTTGGGCAGGAAGATCCGGCTGGATTGATACATTTAAAGAGCGGCGCGATTCGGAATGATTTAAAATTAAATAGCTTGCAAGGCTTTTAATTATAACGTCGGCACCATTTAATGCCATGTCACTTGCTTGTAAGGCTGAATCACTGATGCCTTTTATCGCATCATTATCTAGCGAAATAATTAATTTTTCTAGTCGCTCCTCTGTCTCTATAAGTCGTATAAGCAAGGCCTCACACACCTGACTCAAAGCCATGACCTGCTCTGCAAGCCTCTGTTGAAAGGGGTCCACGGGGTAGGACGCGAATTCACTTTTAGATCCTACCGCCGATTTGTCACAAGTCCAGCCTCAGAAGCTTAGAATGAGGAGTAGATCAACAAGCCCAGCAGATCAGAGAACAGACCCATGGCAAAACCCATTGAGCAGCGTTCTGTTGACGAGCAACAGAGACGGCTAACAGCACTACTTACCGAGCACTGGGGCGAAAGATTGGAAATCAAGTCGAATGAAGCCCAACTAATTCTAAGCCTTGAGCCTGATATCCAAGCCACATGGCAATCAGAGGCGGAAAGCCTTGCCATAAACGCTGACATGAACATCATGTTTGCTTCCGACCAGAACATAAACGGAGAACGCTTCACACTCACATACATTGTTGGTGCAGCCTTGAAGCTGGCCGGCGCGCATAGTCCGGATGAACTCTATGGGTTGCTAATTGAAATTGGAGTTGATTCTACCCATGCGGCACTGGCAGCGGACAATTGCGAAGGACTGAACCTAGGAATGGCCTGGTCATTTTATCGAGATCTCCATAACCTCTTGGTTGCCGTACCACTGATGAATTACGGATTTGCCAAGAGCCTGAGCTGCCAGCAGTAGCTCTAGGAATGGCTTCAATCAGCGGTGGTCAAATAGGAATCCACGAATATAGCCTTCTGTCCATGATTCACCATAGAATCTTGTCAGCATGCCGCGGGCGGGATCCTTCTCTGCTCGGTAGTCAAGATATTGCAATTGCCCCTCCCTCAACTCCTGCCTCCTGTCATCATCCACTGAGACTGCCTCCAGAACGAGTTCAAGGTAGAGGTCTAGATAAGCAACAAAGGCATCCATTAACGGCCCATCAATCAAAGTATCGCTTTCAGATGTCAGTGGTAGCCGGGTCCAAAGAAAGCATGGAGAAAAATAAGGTTCGGCCTCCTCAGGAATCGGCCCCCCATCAGGCAGGAGCGGACGAAAATGGTCAAACAAAGGCAAAAGCCTCGCCCAAACAGCCTCGGTGTGAAGGCGGTCACGCTTCAAAACGGGTTGAAGGTCCAAAGCTATGAGGTGACCTCCAGGCAATGTCACCAAGTCGGCTCCAAAAAAGGGTAAATCAAAGCCCGGCTCAGGGCTGATCACCAAGTTCAGCACTTGTGGGCTCGGTTCGGCCACTACGCACGCCGCCCTGGCTTGGCGCAGCTTGGCATTGCGAACTCCCCAACTTGTAGTTGTTACATTAATCGGATTCGAACGAGACCCCGTGGAACCAACCTTCTTCACCATGTCTATCGGAATCGGGTAAGGCTCCAGCGCAAGTTTCGCAGTGATCCTTGTCACTGCATGATTAAAAAAGGATTCCCAGCGCCAGGTCATCAGTGATTTGAAGAAGTTGACACAAGAGAGGAGAGCGGGAAAAGGAACGATCGCATGAAACGATTGCTCCATTCCTCGCCGAAATAGCTGGTAAAAAGCCCGTGGGCTGGATCACGCTCAGCACTGTACTGATCGTAAGCCCGCTGCAGAGTTTCGACACGATCAATCTGGTCAGGTGTGCTAGGTGCCTCCACGTGCATCGCTGCATACGCCCGAATGATCTCAAGAAATGATTGCTCAACCAACGGGGCGAGCTCAGCAATCGAGCCTCGCGCAAACAGCAGAAATGGTGAGAAATACTGATCAGCGTCATAGAAGCGCATCGCCTCACCAACAGCCAAGCTTGGATGCCTTGCCTGAATGGCTTGCAGCCCTGAAAGGTAGCGGTCGGCATAGCCCTTGCCCTGCTCTAGAGGCTGGAAGTCCATCACAGCAACCAGCTTGTCTCGAACTGCAAAGCTGAGCAGGTCGATGCCCAGGATCGGTTGGTCGCGACCAAACTCTGGGTAGGCGACCGCATTGAGAACTTGGACGGCATCACCGCCATCAAGTTGGGTTACTCTCCATCGGCGAATACCAGGGGCCTGCCAAAGGCTGCTCCGAATAACAGCACCTTTGCGAGAATTAGTCTGATGAGCCAGATCGGAATCCAAGGAGAGACGTATTCCACCTAAGCCTTCAATCTCCTTAATTAGGATGTCATGATAACGGTCAAACATTATCGGAACCCCCATCCATCTTGGTGGCATTCACGTCCAACATCTTCAGTTGATCTCGCCTAACTTCGGTGTCACGGCGCAGGGCATGAAAAGATTCAATGTCATGGCACCGAGTTTCAGTAGAATAGCTTACTAGATTAACCCCTCCCATCACCAGCGAAGTTCCCACTCGGACACGGGTGTCGTCGCTCAAGAACCAACAACGTTCCACCCCAGAATTTCGATCATACTCGGTATGCAGGGACATGACCCCATCATCACTGATGACATAGTGGCTAGCAACCGCCAAGCCTTCAAGGTAGCCTACGTCACGGTACATCACTCCTCGAGTGTCATCACTAGGGTCTGGAATGTCAACCAAAACAGCAGCATTTCCATCCACAAGATCAATCGGCATCGTATTGCTCTGCCAAAAGAATCTTGCCCCACCAACAGCACCTCCACTTGCAAGCTTGAACTGCTCAGACACTCGATCTACAGCAAGATCATCAGGTCCGAAGGGTACAATGACGAGATTTGAACATCCCGACTCATCGTCACTCTCCTCAAAGTGGTGCACAGATCGGTGTGACAGCCACGTTCCAGCGCTTCTTGCCAAGAACTGCGCCATCGTGCGCGGAGAAGCAGACGGCCTTGTTAAAGACACACTCAGATCGTCTCTTCTTCCATACTGCATGATCGGAAGCAGCTTCCTGCAGGATCCTCTGATTTTGTCATGACCCAGAACCTACGTGCCGCAGCCCTCCAGGGGGCGAATCTACGTGGTCAGAACTTGACCGGCGCCAACCTCTGCCGGGCAGATCTTAGGGCAGCAGATCTGCGCGGAGCACAGATCGACCAGGCACGCCTGAACCAGGCCCGCTATGACGCAGCGACGCGCTGGCCAGAGGGTTTCGACTATCGCCACTCGGGGGCCGTCGGTCCTGGTGCCAACCTCTCTGGGAAGTACCTCTGTACTGCCGACTTGCGTGGAATGGATCTGACCGGCTGCACCATGCTTGGGGTGCATCTGAGTGGCGCCGACCTGCGCGGAGCCATTCTCGAAGACATCTCCTTTGTCGGCGGCGATCTGCGGCGGGCCCGTTTTGGAGGTGCCTTGATGGCACGATGTCGCTTCAGGGAGGCAGAGTTGGACGGCTGCGACTTTCGCGGGGCAGACCTACGCGGAGCCGACTTGGCCCAGGCTCGCAGCATCAAGGGAGCGGTGTTTTCTGAAGCACTGGGAAGCGAGGAATGGGCCTCTTCACTGCTGACTCGGTCTCCCGCGGAACTGGATTGCTGGAATCCACTGGCGCGCTGCACCAGCCGCGACAGCCTCCTCTCGTTGTGAGGCACAGATCTGATCATGACGGAACCAACAGCCAGAGGAAAGCCTGCTAAGGAATGTGTCTCTGACTCCCCCTGCAGTGAAGACTCCACAAATCAACCGGCGAGCACCCAGGTGCTGGTGATCAGTGGAATAGATCCAGCTGAGTCCTGTGATGGGGAGATGTTGAGGCGGATCTTCAACAACCCAAGACCCCACCGACGCAGTGAGCCACGCAGAATCTCCACAGCCGGCACCTGCTACAAAAACCACCCAAGGGATCGGTGAAAAAGGCTTGCTCGAAGGCCTCAAACCGCTCCAGCGCCATGGCCGCTGCGCTTGGTCGGCCCCAGTCGCCACAGCCGAAGCGTTGCTGGCGCAGGTCCTGGCTCAGCCAGCATCGATCGCGGCAAGCGAAGGTTTCAGGGCAGTGGGGGCCGATGGCCGCCACCAAACAGTGGGTCGGCTGCCATGGCGGCGATGGGCGCGAAGACGGATCGATCAGTGCTGGCAAGCTCCGGCGGGCACCAGCAGGGTTACGCTCTGAGCCAATCGATGGACCAATTCGGGTATGGCCAGGATCGGCGTCGTGCTGCTGAACCTCGGCGGGCCTGAGCGCATCGAAGATGTCGGCCCTTTTCTTTACAATCTCTTCTCTGATCCGGAGATCATCCGGCTACCCACGCCCCTACTGCAGAAGCCCCTGGCCTGGCTGATCAGCACACTGCGCAGCGACAAGTCCAAGGAGGCCTACCGCGCCATCGGTGGCGGCTCCCCCCTCCGCCGCATCACAGAACAGCAGGCCCGCGAGCTCCAGAGTGAGCTACGGCAGCGGGGTGTCCAGGCCACCACCTATGTGGCGATGCGCTACTGGCATCCGTTCACCGAGTCGGCCGTGGGTGACATCAAGGCGGATTCGGTCGATGAGGTGGTGGTACTGCCCCTCTATCCGCACTTCTCAATCAGCACAAGCGGTTCGAGCTTCCGAGAACTGCAGCGCCTGCGCCAGGCCGATCCCGCCTTCAGCAAGTTGCCGCTCCGCTGCATCCGCAGCTGGTACGACCATCCCGGCTACGTGCTGGCGATGGCCGAGTTGATTGCCGCTGGGGTTCGCAGCTGCCAGGACCCCGCCACCGCACACGTGTTCTTCAGCGCCCATGGCGTGCCCAAGAGCTACGTGGAAGAAGCTGGTGATCCCTATCAGCAGGAAATCGAAGCCTGCTCGAGGCTGGTGTTGGCCAAGCTGGAGGAACTGCTAGGCCATGGCAATCCCCACAGCATGGCCTATCAGAGCCGGGTGGGCCCGGTGGAATGGCTCAAGCCCTACACCGATGAAGCCCTGGTCCGGCTTGGTGAGGAGGGGGTCCAGGAGTTGGTGGTGGTGCCAATCAGCTTCGTGAGCGAGCACATCGAGACCCTCGAGGAAATCGACATCGAATACCGAGAAATCGCCACTAGAGCCGGCATCAGCAATTTCGTGCGCGTGCCCGCCCTCGACACCTACCCCACCTTCATCAAGGGTCTGGCTGATCTGGTGCAACTGGCCCAGGCCGGCCCCGAAGTGAACCTGGATCAGGCCGCCTCCCTGCCCAGTCAGGTGAAGCTCTTCCCCCAGGACAAGTGGGCCTGGGGGTGGAACAACAGCTCCGAGGTCTGGAATGGTCGCTTGGCGATGCTCGGGTTCTCGGCCTTCCTTCTGGAGCTGTTGAGTGGCCGAGGTCCGCTTCATGCCCTTGGTTTACTCTAAAAGTTCGCTTAAAAATTCGGGCTACCCTGCGAAAATGCGGCAGCTGGTTAACAGCTAGCGCTGGTAACGGCAATGGAGCAAGGACTGTTCGGTGTCGATTAACTGATTAACAAATCGCTTGAGGCAACACGGCCGCCTATGTCGTTGACCCCGTGTACCTGCAGGAACAGCTCTCCTTCCTTGACCCTGGCTCTCCACTGCGCATTAGGCCTTCCTTCACCTGGAGATCAGCACTGGAAGCCCTCCAGTAGCCGCTTCTTCCATTCGCTCAGCTGATTCGGGTGCACCGCGTGGTCAGCGGCGATCTCCTGGAGAACCTTGCGGCCACTGACTCCTCCCTGGCGACTCTGACCTTGCAATCAGGGGCCGTGGGTACGGCATTTACTCATTCGTGAGGCCCCCTCTAAGGGGCGTGGCCACGCATCAAAAATTAACGATGGAGCCTGCCTGGAAAACCCAGGCCAGCTCACGCCCATTACGTCAAACCCGCCATGTTCTTAACATTTTCTTCTTTTTTAAGTTTTGTTGGCGGCGACCCTTGTTACCTAGGGGGATGCCGCAAAGGCTGAAAAACTTTTGATCAAGTGACAGGAACGTCCCTCGTTCTATTCACTGCGTCACCTCCACTCCTTTCTCTCCTCCCCATGCTCGACGCCTTCTCCCGCGCTGTTGTCAGCGCTGACGCCAAGACAGCCACCATCGGTGGTGCCGAACTGGCCGCCCTGCGCCAATACGTTGCCAATGGCAACAAGCGCCTTGATGCCGTCAACGCGATTGCCAGCAACGCCAGCTGCATCGTTTCCGACGCCGTGTCAGGCATGATCTGCGAAAACACCGGTCTGATCCAGGCTGGTGGCAACTGCTACCCCAACCGCCGCATGGCCTCCTGCCTGCGTGATGGTGAAATCGTTCTTCGCTACATCTCCTACGCCCTGCTGGCCGGCGATGCCTCCGTCCTCGACGACCGCTGCCTCAAC
>NZ_JAHLYV010000029.1:0-18957 GCF_025128115.1 Synechococcus sp. CS-1326
GGCACTATCTCTCGTCCTCATGACCTCAACTCTTCAGCAGCGCCAAGGCGCTTCTGCCTGGAGTCAGTTCTGTGAGTGGGTCACCTCCACCAACAACCGCCTCTACGTGGGCTGGTTCGGTGTGCTGATGATCCCCACCCTCCTGGCTGCCACCATCTGCTTCATCGTGGCCTTCGTGGCTGCACCTCCCGTTGACATCGACGGCATCCGTGAGCCCGTCGCTGGTTCACTGATGTATGGCAACAACATCATCTCCGGTGCTGTTGTTCCCTCCAGCAATGCGATCGGCCTGCACTTCTACCCGATCTGGGAAGCCGCCAGCCTCGATGAGTGGCTCTACAACGGTGGCCCCTATCAGCTGGTGATTTTCCACTTCCTGATCGGCATCTTCTGCTACATGGGCCGTGAGTGGGAACTCTCCTACCGCCTCGGCATGCGTCCCTGGATCTGCGTGGCCTACAGCGCCCCAGTGGCCGCTGCTTCAGCTGTGTTCCTGATCTACCCCTTCGGTCAGGGTTCGTTCTCCGACGGCATGCCCCTCGGCATCTCCGGCACCTTCAATTTCATGCTGGTGTTCCAGGCCGAGCACAATATCCTGATGCACCCCTTCCACATGCTGGGTGTGGCCGGTGTGTTCGGTGGTTCGCTGTTCTCGGCGATGCATGGTTCGCTCGTCACCAGCTCGCTGGTGCGTGAAACCACCGAAAGCGAGAGCCAGAACTACGGCTACAAGTTCGGCCAGGAAGAGGAGACCTACAACATCGTGGCCGCCCACGGCTACTTCGGTCGCCTGATCTTCCAGTACGCCTCCTTCAACAACAGCCGCAGCCTGCACTTCCTGCTGGCCGCCTGGCCGGTAATCGGCATCTGGTTCACCGCCCTGGGCGTGAGCACGATGGCCTTCAACCTGAACGGTTTCAACTTCAACCAGTCGATCCTCGATGGCCAGGGCCGCGTGATCAACACCTGGGCTGATGTGCTGAACCGTGCAGGCCTTGGCATGGAAGTGATGCACGAGCGCAACGCTCACAACTTCCCGCTCGATCTGGCTTCTGCAGAAGCCACCCCTGTGGCCCTGATCGCTCCGGCGATCGGCTGATCCAGGCTGGTGGATCCATAGGGTCCACCAACTGCTTCGCGTGGATTGAAGCCAAGCCTCCGCCATGGCGGGGGCTTTTTTTTGGCACATGCCAGTTTCCCCCTGGGCTTGGGCACAAGGAGCTGCCTAAAGTGAGCACGTATTCCCAGGTTCGTTGCGGAGGAAGCATCGCCCATCGCCAGCAACGGCGGAACCCATCTCCAGGGGGTCTGGCGATCGCTCTGATCGGGCTTTCCTGGATCGGAATGGGTGCAACCCTGCAGGGCTGCCAGCCGAAACCAGCCGGTCCGCCCCCTGTCGCCGCAGCTCGGCGTGTGTCCGCACTGGGGCGCATCGAGCCTGAAACCAAGATCCGCAAAGTGGCTGTGTCGAGCTCTCTGAGCGGCGACCGCATCGAAGACATCCTGGTGGAGGAGAACACCTGGGTGACGCGCGGGACACCCCTGGCCCGGCTGAACAGCTACGGCACCCTCAAGGCGTCCTACGACGAGGCCAACGAGAATGTGGCCGTGGCCCAGAGCAAGCTGGCACAGGTGAGGGCCGGTGCCAAGCAGGGTGAGATCCGCGCGCAGGAGTTCAACGTGCAGAGCCTGGAGCGCAAGCTGGCCGCCCAGAAGCTCGCCCAGGATCAGGCCGTCAATGCCGCCCGCGCCAAAGCCAACGAGGCACGGGTTGAACAGCAGCGCTACGACGGCCTGTACGCCAATGGGGGCGTATCGGCGCTCGAGCGGGACCGCTACCGCACCCGCTCCGAGACCAGTGCTGCCGATCTGGCCAAGGCGATCGAAACCCGCGACGGCACCCTGCTCACCCTTCGCTCTGACATCGAGAGCGCCAGGCAGACCCTGGAGCAGATCAAGGAGGTGCGCCCCGAAGACATCACCACCGCCAACAATGAATTGCGAAAGGCGGTCGCCGCCCGCGACCGGGCCCGTCAGGAATTCGAGTTCGCCACGGTGCGCGCGCCCCAGAACGGGCGCATCCTCAAGATCATCGCCAGGCCAGGCGACAAGGTGAGCGACCAGGGCATCCTCGAGATGGCCGACACCAGCCGCATGGTCGTGACGGCAGAGGTCTATCAGACCGACATGCGCATGATCGGCATGGGCCAGGGCGCCACCATCACCGCCGACGGCATCGAGGGCAGCCTCAAGGGCAAGGTATACCAGGTGATTCCGCAGGTGCAGAAGCAGACCATCTTTGCCGGGGAGCCTGGTGAGAATCAGGACCAACGGGTGTTCGAGGTGAAGCTGAACCTCCAGCTCAATGACTCCGAGCAGAAGCGGATCGGCTATGCCTCCAATCTCCAGGTGAACGTGGTGTTCGACCCCAAGCCGGCACCGGCGCCATGATCAGCCCCCTGCGCAAGCTGCTGAAACGCACCCCGGTGGCCTGGCTGCAGGTCACCAACAATCCGGTGAAGATGATGATCGCCCTGGCGGGTGTGAGCTTCTCGAACCTGCTGATGTTCTTTCAGCTGGGTTTGCTGGACAGCCTCTACAACAGCCAGCGCAAACCCATCGACCGCCTCCGCGCCGATCTGGTGATGGTGAGTGAGGGCTACAGCAACTTCGCCTCGCTGCAGACCTTCCAACGCAGCCGGCTCTACCAGGCCCTCGGGGTGGAAGGGGTGGAGAGCATCTCGCCACTGCGCATCTCGCGGGGCGTCTGGATCACCCCCGCCACCCGGCAGTCTTACGACATCTACACCTTCGGGGTGGATCTCACCAAGCCCTCCCTTGCCTTTCCTGAACTCGAGAACGATCCTTTCCGGCTGCAGCCGCTGCGCAGCGCATTCTTCGATCGCAACTCCAAAAAGCAATACGGCGATGTCGCCGGCGTCGTGAAGCGTGATGGCGTCTATCCACTCGAGATCAACGGCAAATCGATCCGCATCATCGACACCTTCTCGATGGGGGCCACCTTCGCGGCCGAGGCCAATCTGATCGTCAGCGAGAACACCTTTCTCTACATGTTCCCCAAGGCGGATCAACGCATGATCCAACTGGGCCTGATCCGCCTGCGGCCAGGCAGCTCCGCCAGCGCCGTGCAGGCCGCCCTGCAGCCATTGATGGCGAAAGACGTGAAGGTGCTCACCCGCACTCAACTGGCCGAACTGGAGGTGAACTACTGGAAGCGCAACTCCTCGGTGGGATTCATCTTCTCCCTCGGCGTTCTGGTGGGCTTCGTGGTGGGCAGCATCATCGTGTACCAGATCCTCTTCGGTGACGTGATGAACAATCTGCCCCAGTACGCCACCCTGAAGGCGATGGGCTACACCGATTCCTTTGTGATCAGCGTGGTGATCCAGCAGTCGGCCATTCTGGCGGTGATCGGCTTCGTGCCGGGTGTGATCATCTCCATGGGTCTTTACAGCCTGCTGGCCAACGTCACCAAGCTCACGGTGTTCATGACCGTGAACCGGGCCTTGCAGGTGTTGATCCTCACCTTCGTGATGTGCGTGGGATCCGGCGCCCTGGCCACCCGCAAATTGGTGGAACTCGATCCAGCCGATGTCTTCTGAATCCGGATCAGTGCCCACTGGTGAAACTGTGCCCACTGAAGAATCTCTGCCCGCCGGCGATTCCTTGCCCACCGGTGAAACCCTGCCCACCGGTGAGCCCGTGATCTCCCTGAAACACGTGAACCACTGGTTCGGCAGCGGCGACAGCCGCAAGCAAGCCCTCAAGGACATCACACTCGACATTCAGCCGGGCGAGATCGTGATCTGCACAGGGCCTTCCGGTTCCGGCAAGACCACCCTGCTCACCATGCTGGGCGGCTTGCGGGCCTGCCAGGACGGCAGCCTGAAGATCCTCGGCGAGGAACTCCATGGAGCCGGCAAGGAGGTCCTGGCGAAGCTGCGCCTCAATGTGGGCTTCATCTTCCAGGCCCACAACCTGATGATGTTCCTCAACGCCAGGAAGAACGTGCGCCTCTCCCTCGAACTGCACGATCAGTATTACGAGGAAGACATGGACAGGCTGGCGGCAGAAATGCTCGAGAAAGTCGGTCTCGGCGATCGGGAAGACTACTTTCCCTCCAATCTTTCCGGCGGCCAGAGGCAGCGGGTGGCGATTGCCCGGGCCATGGTGGCGCAACCGAAGATCCTGCTCGGCGATGAGCCCACCGCGGCCCTCGATAAGGAATCAGGCCGCAATGTGGTTAATCTGATGCGTGAGATGGCCACCAATCACAAGACCACGATCATCATGGTGACCCACGACAACAAGATTCTCGATGTGGCCGACCGGATCATCATTGTCGATGAGGGCGCCCTGGCCAGCAAGGAGGCCGAAGCGGCCTTCGTTGGCAGGATGAGGGAAACCGGCAGCTGAAGCCGATGCCCCACGGCGGTCGAACCAGCAGAACCGCAGTCGGAGCGTTTCAGTAGGCTCCAGCCCATGGGCAGCAGCTTCGGACACCTCTTCCGCATCAGCACCTTCGGTGAATCCCACGGCGGTGGCGTGGGCGTCATCGTCGATGGCTGCCCGCCACGGCTGGCGCTCGATCTTGAGGCCATTCAGGCGGAGCTCGACCGCAGGAAGCCCGGCCAGAGCAAGATCACCACCCCCCGCAAGGAAGACGACCGCGTCGAGATCCTCAGCGGCCTGCTCGATGGGGTCACCCTGGGCACGCCGATCGCGATGGTGGTGCGCAACAGGGACCAGCGGCCCAACGATTACAAGGAGATGGAGGTGGCGTTCCGTCCCTCCCACGCCGATGCCACCTACCAGGCCAAATACGGCATCCAGGCCCGCAGTGGCGGCGGCCGGGCCTCGGCGCGGGAAACGATCGGCCGGGTGGCCGCCGGTGCCATCGCCAAGCAACTGCTGGCCAGAGCCCATGGCACCGAAGTGATCGCCTGGGTGAAGCGGATTCACACCATCGAGGCCACGATCGATCCAGCCAGCGTGAGCCTCGACGACGTGGAGGCCAACATCGTGCGTTGCCCTGATGCCGCCTGCGCCGAGCGGATGATCGAGCGGATCGAGGCGATCGGCCGCGAGGGTGATTCCTGCGGCGGCGTGA
Organism: Synechococcus sp. CS-1326; assembly: GCF_025128115.1. Taxonomy (NCBI): domain Bacteria; kingdom Bacillati; phylum Cyanobacteriota; class Cyanophyceae; order Synechococcales; family Synechococcaceae; genus Synechococcus; species Synechococcus sp. CS-1326. The sequence continues at coordinate 5,132 of NZ_JAHLYV010000029.1, forward strand.
TCGAGTGCGTGGTGCGCCGTGCGCCGGTGGGGCTGGGCATGCCGGTCTTCGACAAGCTGGAAGCCGATCTGGCCAAGGCGGTGATGTCGCTGCCGGCCACCAAGGGCTTCGAGATCGGCTCGGGCTTCGGCGGCAGCCTGCAGCGGGGTAGTGAGCACAACGACGCCTTCATCGCCACCGGCGATGGCAGCCTGCGCACCGCCACCAACAACTCCGGCGGCATCCAGGGGGGCATCAGCAACGGCGAGGACATCGTGCTGCGGGTGGCCTTCAAACCCACCGCCACGATCCGCAAGGCCCAGCAGACGATCACCGCCGCCGGCGAGGCCACGGTGCTGGAAGCCAAGGGCCGCCACGACCCCTGCGTGCTGCCCCGGGCGGTGCCGATGGTGGAAGCGATGGTGTCTCTGGTGCTGGCCGACCACCTGCTGCGTCAGCAGGCTCAGTGCAGCCTCTGGTAGCTAGTTGGCTGGAACAGCCGGCGGGGCCGATGGCGTCAGGGGACCATCGCCGTTGCTGAGCGGGGCAACGGTGGATGTGCTGAGCCTGCTCACGGCTTTGGCCATGCGCTTGGCCAGGGAAGAAGAAGCCGTTGACTTGGCCGCAGCGGTGGCCTTTGGCTTTGGAGCTGTCTTCGGAGCCGTCTTCGGAGCCGTCTTCGGAGCTGTCTTCGTTATCGCCTTTGCAGTTGACTTCACAGTTGACTTAGCAGTTGACTTCGCAGCTGGCTTCGGCGTTGTCCTGGCCTGCTTTGCGGGAGTGCGGGCCGCCTTGATGGGCTCCGACTTCAAAGACCCAGCGGAGGCGAGGGACGCTTTCGCAGGGCTGAGCTTGGCTGGGCGGCTGGCTGCGGTGGCAGCGCCTGGTTTGGCCGCAGCAACAGTGGTGGTGGCCTTCGAGCGGGGTGTCGACCTGGCGGCCGACTTGGTGGTCGACTTGGTGGACGCGGTCTGGCGTGGAAGGGGCCTGGCCGCAACAGAAGCATCGCTGCCAGAGCCGTTACGGCTCCGATGGGAAAGGATCAGGGCCCACTCCTGATCACTGATCGCAGCTGGCTTGGTGCCGTGCCTGTGGGTGATCTCAGCGGCCTTCTCGATGTCATCGACCAGATTTCGCCAGGAGGTTGCGAAGCGCTTATCCGACTGGGACTTCGCCCCACTTTCAAGCAGGGTTTCGACGACCCCGGCTGCGGAGACCTTCTTGCGGCGGCGGTTGAAAATCTGCTTCTGGAGCTGCGCAATCAATGCCTCGGCCTTGCTGCTGAGCTGAATCGTGAGCTGAGCCATCGAATGAGCCGTGATGTCTCCTAGTGGTAACACCTCTGTGTTGAAGTTGACAACTCAAGGCGCTCGACGCAGGCCAGAAATCTGCTAGTGCGGGCGAGCGTCGAGCCAGTGCAGCAAACCGTTCAGGCCGGGATCCAGCTGGAAGGATCCATCCCTGCCAGCAAAGAGAGCTCCGCCGAGAGCCACAGCATCAACACCCGCCGCCAGCCAGTCAGGCACCGCTGCCAACTGCAAGCCTCCAGCAGCAATGCAGAACGGCAAGACTCCGAGTGGCGCTTCCAGCTGTCGCCAGTAGTGGGGTCCCAGATTCGCCGCTGGGAACAACTTCACCAGACGGCAACCGAGGCGACGGGCTCGATCGACTTCGGTGGGGGTCATCACACCGGGCACCAAGGTGAGCCCGAGCTGGTCAGCCTGGTCCAACAGCTCTGGGTCGAGGATCGGCGACATCGCATAGCCCAGGCCTGCTGCAGCGGTTGCCTCCAGGGCAGCGCGGTGGCAAACCGAGGCGGAACCGAAGAGGAGATCGGGGTAGCTCCGCTGAAGACTCAGACAAAAATCGATCCAGCCGGGATCATCTCTCCAGGCGAGCTCAATGTGCCGCACCCCGATTCGATGGAGCTGGTCAATGGTGGCAAGAGCCTCTGGAGTGGCCTGGCAACGGAGCACGACCAGCAGCGGCTGCCTCCGCAGGGAGGCCAGCAAGGCCAAAGGACTAGACGTATTCAGCCACTCGCACGTCACTGCGGATCAGCAGCTCCTGCAGTTCCTCGGCGTCGACCGTTTCCTTCTCCACCAGAATTTCGGCCAGCTCATCAAGCACCGCGCGGTTGTCGATCAGAACCGCCTTGGCGCGCCGGTAAGCCTGCTCGACCAACAACCCAACCTCCTCGTCGATCGCGGCGGCGGTGTCCTCGGAGAAGTCACGATCGGCGGCGATGTCGCGGCCCAGGAACATCCCTCCCTGGGGACGGCCGAGGGCAACCGGTCCGAGCCGATCACTCATGCCGAAGCGGGTAACCATCTGACGGGCGACCCGGGCCACCTGCTGAAGGTCATTGGAGGCGCCGGTGGTGACTTCGTCTTCGCCATAGACGATTTCTTCAGCAACCCGACCGCCGAGAGCCACTGCCATCTGGTTCTGGAGATAGGCACGGGAATAGAGGCCGGATTCCATGCGTTCCTCACTGGGGGTGAAGAAGGTGAGGCCACCGGCCTGTCCACGCGGAATGATGCTGATTTTCTGGACGGGGTCGTAGTCGGGCATCAGGGCACCGACCAAGGCATGGCCGGATTCGTGATATGCGACAAGACGCTTCCGCTTTTCGCTCATCACCCGATCCTTCTTCTCAGGCCCAGCCATCACGCGCTCGATCGCGTCGTTGACTTCGTCCATTGAAACTTCGGTGAGCTGACGACGGGCCGCCAGGATGGCCGCCTCGTTCAGCAGGTTGGCGAGGTCGGCTCCCGTGAAGCCGGGCGTGCGACGGGCCACCCGATCAAGGTCCACATCTTTGGCCAGGGTCTTGCCACGGGCATGAACTGCCAGAATCTGTAGCCGACCGTTGTAATCAGGCCGGTCGACAACCACCTGACGATCGAAGCGACCCGGACGCATCAGCGCCGAATCAAGCACATCAGGGCGGTTGGTGGCCGCCACGATGATGATGCCGGTGTTGCCCTCGAACCCATCCATCTCGGTGAGCAGCTGGTTGAGGGTCTGCTCCCGCTCATCGTTTCCACCACCGAGGCCCGCGCCCCGCTGGCGACCGACGGCATCGATTTCATCGATGAAGACGATGCAGGGGGCATTCTTCTTGGCCTGCTCGAACAGGTCGCGCACCCGGCTGGCGCCAACCCCCACGAACATCTCGACAAACTCTGAGCCGGAGATCGAGAAGAACGGCACACCGGCCTCTCCTGCGACCGCCTTGGCCAGGAGGGTCTTGCCAGTGCCCGGTGGGCCAACCAGCAGAACACCTTTTGGAATCTTGGCGCCGACGGCCGTGAAGCGGTCGGGATTCTTGAGGAAGTCGACGACCTCGGTGAGCTCAAGCTTGGCCCCTTCGATGCCAGCCACATCCCCGAAAGTGACCTGGGTCTGGGGCTCCATCTGGACGCGGGCTTTGCTCTTGCCGAAGCTCATCGCCGGGTTGCCGCCCCCACCCTGGGCGCGGCGCAGCAGGAAAAACAGCCCACCCAACAGCAGCAGGGGGAAGAGCAGGCTGCCGATGGCTGATTGCCAGGCTGTCGGCTCCCGGCTGGGCTGCACAGCGATGTCGACGTTGTGGTCGGTGAGCAGCTTGAGCAGGTCCTTGTCGGGAGCGAGGTTGACAAGGGCGCGGCCGCCGTCGTTCTCGACGACCTGGGCTGTGCCCCGGTCGGGGGAGATCAGCACCCGGGCGATCTGGTTGCCTTGAACGGCCTCCACAAAATCGCTGTAGCGAAGGTTGCGAGGTGCATTGGCAGGATCAGGGCGATCCAGGAAGGCCGTGCCGATCGCAATCACGACAACGGCCAGGAGCACGTAGAGCCCCGCATTGCGCCAGCGCTTGTTCAACCTGGAAAGCCTCGATCAGAAGGTGAAGTAATGTTAACCACCTCTCAGGATCCGCTGCCGGAGCCCCGGGGATGGCCATTCATCCTAAGGACTCCAGCGGCTGGGACGACTCAGGCCTCCTCCAGCCGTCCGTAGAGCTGGCCGGTGATCTTGACGTCGACGGCAAGCTTGCCGCCCATGTCGGTATCGGAGGGTTGGATCGCCGTGAACACCCCGGCGAATTCACCGGTGCTGCTGTCCACCTTGGTGATCGACAGGTTCATGGTTCCCTTGCCGTCCACGTACTGCTTGACGTTCTCCGTGGTGAGGTCTTCGTCGTCGCCGGCAGGCACGAGGCCGACGGCACTGCTGTAGCCGCTGGTGAGGCCCCGTCCCTTCGGATCCAGGAAGTTGCTGGTGCGGTAGCTGGGGGCGCGATAGCTGCCGTCGAAATCGGTGCTGGTGCTGATCGAGGAGCCCGAAGCGGTGGCCAGCAGCTCCTTGCTCGAGAAGGTGAAGGGCACTTCTTCACCGCCGGGCAGCAGCACGGTGATCGGCTGGAAGTCGATGCCACCGAGCTCCTTGAAGCTGAGGCCATCGCCGGTGACCTTCAGATCGCCATAGACCTGATCAAGGCTGGAGGTGAAGCGGGTGAGGATCCGGCCGGCCACGAACTGAGCTTCCTGGCGCTTGTTGGCAGGTTCCCCCTTGACGAACACCTCGGAGGGGTGAAGGCAGATGTCGCGGAGCTGGTAGCGGATCGAGCCATCCAGGGGAATCGAGCCGCGGGCGGAATCCGGGAGGGTGGGGCAGTCGTTCGCCTTGCCTGTGTTGACAATGTCGTCGTAGGTGACATTGGCCCGCTCCACAGCCTTGGCGCCACCGCTGCAGGCCGTGACAAGGGTGAGGCAGAGCGCCAGCACAAGAGCCAGCAGAGGTCGGAAACGCATGGGGAGAAGCCGCACGGGCAGGGTGAAAAACCGAGTGAACGGTGCGCCACCGGCGATCTTACCGATCAAATTCCCCTTGCCTCAGAGCCTGTTGCGGCTCTCAACAACCGGATCGGCAGAGGGCCCGGCAGCCACGGCCAGCGGCTCGAGCAGGGCGCCCAGCGCCGTGAGCAACTGATGGGCCACTGCCAGCTTGCTGGCCGGCAGGATCTCAGCCTGAGCCAGGCCTGGGCCCAGCAACCAGCCACGGTTGGTGGCTGATCCGAAACCGGCTCCCGCCTGATCGATCGGATTGGCGAACAGCAGGTCGCAGCCCTTGCTCGCGAACTTGACGCCGGCCTGGGAGAGCACATCGCCGGAGTGGGCGGCGAAACCCAGCAATTTCTGGCCGGCGGGCCGGTGGGCGACCAGTTCCGCCAGAAGATCAGGCACCTCCTGCCAACCCCTCTCCAGGGCGGTGAGCAGGTCGTGCTTCGCAACTTTTCCGACCAGCGGTGCGGCGCGGCGGTGATCCGCCACCGCGGCCGCCATGGCGATGGCCTCCATCCGGGGCTGCAGCCTCCGCAGCTCCGCCTGCAGCTGGGCCGCGCTCTGGACCGGATGGCACTCAAGCCCTTCCAGCAGAGCCGGATCCACCCGCAGCGGCCCGTGGATCAGATCCACCCGGGCACCCCGCAACCGGGCCGCCTGGGCCAGCAGCACCCCCATCAGCCCGGTGCTTGGGTTGGTCAGGCAGCGGGCCGGATCGAGGCTTTCCTGGGTGGGTCCAGCCGTGACCAGCAACCGCCGACCCTGCCAGTCGCGCCGCCAGCCCCACAGCGACAGCGATTCCAGGGCCAGGAGCAGCACGGTGGATTCCGCCATGCGCCCATCGCCCTGTCGATCACAGGCCAGCAGGCCCGCTCCGGGCAGCAGGGGCAGCACCCGCTCCATGGCCAGCAGATGCCGCCAGTTGCGCTGAACCGGCTCGGCGCGCCACATCGCCGTGTTCATCGCCGCCGCAGCCAGAATCGGGGCCTCGCAGGCGAGCAGGGTGCTGGCCAGCAGGGAGTCAGCCTGACCATGAACCCAACGGGCCAGGCTGGTGGCGCTGAGCGGCGCAACCAACACCAGCTCGGCCCATTCGGCCAGCTCGATGTGGAGCGGACGCGGGGCCTGGGCGCTCCACTGATCGGCATCCAGGAAACAGCGATGGCGACTCAGGCTGGCCAGGGACACCGGACTGACCAGCCGGGCGGCGCTGGGGGTGACCACACAGCGCAGCTCGGCGCCGCGCTTGGCCAGGGCACTCACCAGCAGCGGCAGCTTCACCGCCGCAATGCTGCCACTGATGCCCACCAGCACCCGGCGGCCGCTGAGCGGATCGGGGAGCACCGCCGCCTCATTCCTCATCGAATGGTTCCTGATCCACCAGGTGGACATAGGGGCGGGCCAGATCAGGCCTGTGGATCGCCAGAGCCCGCATCAGGTGCCAGTCCTGCAGCCCGGCGAACGGGGAGGGATAGTCGTCGTCGTCGAGGCGCTGGGCGAGGGCAGCTGTGGAGGCCTCATCAAAGGCCTCGAGCCGCTCGAGAGTGATCGATTCCGCCATGGAAGCCGACGCCGCTGGATCAGCTGGGCTGGAGGAAGACGCAGAGATGGGCTCGACCACGGTGTTCAGGAGAAGTGCTCAACCCTCATTTCATCGCATCCCGGGGCGCAATGGCTGCTCGAAAGCCGGTGATAAGTTGCAATCCAGGGGGGAGTTAGCTCAGCTGGTAGAGCGCTGCGATCGCACCGCAGAGGTCAGGGGTTCGAGTCCCCTATTCTCCATTGTGATTCCTGATTGGCATTCCTGATCCGCTCTCACAGTCTGTTTGACATCAGCGAATCAGTCAGTCCGCCAGGATGGCTGGCTGGAGGTGCGGCAGAGCGCGGCACAATGGAATGGCTTGGTACCGCTGCGATCCGAAACGATGGATTGGACCGAAGCTGCTGAACAGAAACTCAAGGAGGTGCCCTTTTTCGTGCGGCCGGCAGTTCGCCGCCGCATCGAGGGCCTGGCCGCTGAAGCCGGTATCAGCAGCATCGATCCGGCGTTCTACGCGGAAGCCCGGGCCCGGTTCGCCCGCAAATGATCGCCCAGGTGGCGGTGCAGCGGTCCACGCTGCGGTTCACGGCCGGGAGCCCTGGCCGACGATAAGGTAAAAGAGAGGGATCTGTCCGACGCCTGCTCCATGTCGCAATCAAAGCGAGAACAGGTGGTCAGTCACCTTCGCTACATCCGCCAGGAGTTGCGCGAAATGCATCAGGGGGTGATGGAGGATGGGTTGCTGCCGGAAGCCGGCGAGGTCAGGGGCGTGATGGCCCAGATGGAGGCCCTGCTGGAGCTGCTGGAGGGCAAGGGTTCCCGCAAGAACAAGGAAAGCGAAGCCTGACCCCGGGATTGAATCCTGGCCCCGGCAGGGGGCCGTGGGACAGCTGGTTGTGTTGCGAACCCCGGCTGGTTTGATTGAAATCCCCTATGGATGGGGTCAGGAGCTCCCCAGCACTCCAGAAATGGTGTAAGAAGGGTTCGGCAGGCAGCTGGGTCGGGTGATGGGGATCGCCAACCGGAGCGCCTGCCCACCCATGCCGTGAGCCGCCTGCAGCAAACTCGCCTGCAGCGTCAGGTTGGTCAGGCCGCTCAGCGGCTGGAACGCTGGGCAGCCAATCCATGGCGGCGGTTTTCCCTCCAGCTGATCATCCTGCTGAGCGGTTTCTTCTTCGGCGGTGCGATCGGCATGCTCACCGGAGCGATGGGCTATCTGGATCCCCTGGCCGCCCTGCTCTGCGTGGTGCCGATCGAGCTGAGCGTGCGCAGCCGCCGACAGCTCCTGCTCCAGAGCGGCGACAGACTGCTGCTTCAGCTGATCGACGCCGCCAGGGTCGGCTGGTTGTATGGCCTGTTGCTGGAAGGCTTCAAATTGCTCTGAGGCTCAGGGCCCCGGCGTCTCCGCCGCCGCCAGCAGATAGAGCAAGGCCATGCGGACCGGAATGCCGTTGCGGACCTGCTCGTCCACAAGGCAGACGGTTGGATCGTCGAGGAGCTCACCACTCAGTTCGACACCCCGGTTCACCGGACCGGGATGAAGCACCGGCACCGCCTGGCCACAGAGCTCAAGGCGCCGATGGCTGAGGCCGTACCGACGGTGATAGCTCTCCAGGCTGGTCAGCAGGTTCTGGTCCATGCGCTCCTGCTGCAGGCGCAGGGTCATCACCGCGTCGGCGCCCGGTAGAGCCTCCTCCAGACTGCGCACAACACTGATCCCGCCGCGCCGCTCGACCGGATCGTGCGGTTGGCCAGGCGGCGGGGCCGCCACGAAGGCCCTGAAGCATTCCGGCAGGAGAGTGGCGGGGCCACACAGCACCACCTCGGCGCCACAGGCGCTCAGGGCCCAGAGATTGGAGCGGGCCACCCTGGAGTGGAGCACATCGCCGACGATCACGACCCGCTTTCCCCGCAGAGCGTCCGGGGTGGGGGCAGCGGGAGAGAAATGCCGAGCCAGGGTGAAGAGATCGAGCAGCCCCTGGCTGGGGTGACTGTGGAGTCCATCGCCGCCGTTGAGCACCGCCACCCGCGCGCCACCCCCTGCATCGAGGCCCCGCGCCAGGGCCTGCGGCACCCCGGCACAGCGATGGCGCACCACCAGCACATCCGCCCCCATGGCCACATAGGTGCGGGCTGTGTCCAGCAGGCTTTCCCCCTTGGCCAGGGAGCTGGAGGACGGCGAGAAGGTCTGAACATCGGCGGAGAGGCGCCGGGCGGCCAGCTCGAAACTGCTGCGGGTGCGGGTGCTCGGCTCGAAGAAAAGGCTGGTGACGAGCTTGCCCTGCAGGGCCGGCAAGCGGCGGGCTCCGGTGCTGGGCAACGAGCGGAAGCGCTGGGCCAGCTCCAGCACCGTGACGAAATCGCCCAGCGAGAAGGCCGCCAGATCGAGCACGTGGCGATGGGTCCAGCGATAGCTCACGGCAACCCCCCTGGCCCGGGCGAGAAAGCCAGAGGGCCGCGGGGGGCACGATCCCCCCGGCTGCGGCGACTGACGCTGCGGCTGGCCCGCAGATACCAGCGCCAGGGCAGCTCCTGTCCCTGGGACACCCCGATCCGGCCGCTGGCCAGGATCGGGGTGTTTCCCAGCGCGGCCTGGGCCGCCAGCCAAGCGCCGAAAGGAGCCGGACGGGCGGCCAGCCAGGCACCGCTGGCGGGAGCCAGTGGCTGGCGATCGAAACGGCGATCGATCCCGAAACGTCTGGCCAGCAAGGCCGGACCAGCGGCGACCCGCTCCGGTTCACCCGGAATGGCCACGGCCCGCAACAGCACCCCGCTGGCCCAGTCATCGCGGTGGGTCACCACATTCACGCAGTGATGCAGGCCATAGATCAGATAAACGTAGAAGCGACCAGGCGGCCCGAACAGGGTCTCATTGGCCGGCGACCGGCGGCGATGGCCGTGGCAGGCCGGCTCGCTCTGGCAATAGGCCTCCGTTTCCACCACCATCCCCCAGAGCAGGCGATCCGCCTCGAACCGCCGCACCAGCAGGCAGCCCACCAGCTCCGGAGCCACCTGCTCGGCGGGACGGCTGAAGAAGGCCGGGGGGAGGGGAGCGGTCAGGGGTTCGACGCGAAGCGGCTCCGGGAGAGGGTCCTGGTGGGGCGGAAGCGGCAGACTGGAGGAAGTCAACGATTTCAGATCGTTCCGGCTCGAAGACTCCACCGCCCTCCACTTGTGTCCAGCGCCCTCTCCGGTTTCAACCTCGGCACCGTGCTGCTGGCCACCAGCGGCCTGTTCTGTCTGGCCACGCTCTACTTCGGCACCCGGGGCGGCTACTACGACACCGAAGCCTATGAAGGCAATGGCACGGCGCACTGAGAGCCGATCTGAGAGCCGATCGGAATCCAGGCCGCTGAACCGGATCCAGCTTCATCCCTGGCTGCTGCGCAGTTGCTCCGATTCCGGGCAATCTTCAGCAACTTCGAGGTCTTCGGCCTGGGTGCTGCGGCTGAAGAAAGCCAGGCGGGTGCTGACCGCACCGATCGACTCGAGCCGAACACTCTCTTCCCAGCTGTGCAGTTCGTCGTCCTCTTCTGCGTCATAGCGGAGGGTGACCAGATCCCCTTCGATCTGCACGACCAGGGCCTTCTCGATCCAGCGTTGCTGATCCCGCAGGTACACCCAGACCGGGCGTTGCTCACTGCAGAACTGATCGAGCTTGCGATGCAGCATTCCTTCTCCGGCGGCAGCCAGCCGTGGCCGGATCAGGTCCGGACAGTGCCAATCCTAGGGATGATGCAGGGAACCGTTACACCACCACGCCATGACCACCCCTGGAGCCGTCGACCAGCACGAAGCCATCAGGTTGCAGCTGCGCAGCTGGCCTGAGGTGGAGGCCTATCTCACCACCTGCAAGGGGGTGATCGTGCCGCTTGGCTCCACCGAACAGCACGGCCCCACCGGAGCGATCGGCACCGACGCCCTCACCGCCGACGCCGTCGCCCTGGAGGTGGGGCGGCGCACCGGTGTGCTGGTGACACCACCCCAGCCCTTCGGCATGGCCGAACACCACCTGGGCTTCGCCGGCACGATCAGCCTGCAGCCCTCCACCTTGCTGGCCGTTCTCCAGGATGTGGTGCTGTCACTGGCCCGACACGGCTTCGAGCGGATCTTCGTGATCAACGGCCATGGCGGCAACATCGCCACCTGTCGGGCCGCCTTCGCCGAGGCCTATGGCGCCGCGACGCTCCGCGGACTGGCCACCGCCCCCCGGTTGCGCTGCAGGCTGGCCAACTGGTTCATGGCGGGGCCGGTGATGCGAGAGGCGCGGGATCTGTACGGGGAACGGGAAGGGCACCACGCCACCCCCAGCGAGATCGCCCTCACCCTGCACCTGGAGCCCAGCCTGATCGCCAAGCAGCGGCCCTTGCCGGAATCAGCGCCGGCCGGGCCGATCCATGGGCCGGAGGATTTCCGGCGACGCCACCCGGATGGGCGGATGGGCTCCGACCCCTTCCTGGCCAGCGCGGCCGATGGTGCCCGCTTCCTGGATCTGGCCGCCACGGCCCTGGCCGGCGATCTGGAGGCGTTCCTCTCCGATGCCGAACCGGCCGGCTGAACAGCCTGGCCGTCCTGCGCCGCAGGGACGGGGCGGCGCGGACCGCTAGGTTCTGAGCCAGGCGAGGCATCGAAGCGATGGGAAGGATCACTGCCGAAGACGTGCGCAAGGTGGCCCTGCTGGCCCGGCTCGATCTGGCCGAAGACAAGGTGACCACCTACACCAGCCAGCTGGAGCGGATCCTCGACTACGTGGGCCACCTGGAAACGGTGGACACCGCCGGAGTTCCGCCCACCACCCGGGCTGTGGAGGTGGTGAACGTGACCCGCCGGGATGTGGTGAATCCCACGCCCGTGCGCGACGAGCTGCTGGAGCTTGCCCCCCAGCGGGAGGGTGATTTTATCCGGGTTCCAAAAATCCTGGCCGACTGAGGTCAGGACAGGGAGGGGCGGGGCTTCGGCGAAACGGCCGTGCGATGGAGCAGGGCCAGCACATGGCGGCGGGAGCGGGCCGTGGGCATCAGGGCGGCAAGGGGCCTGAGCCGACTGCGGCGGCGCTTGTGGCTGCGGATGCCGAAAAAGATGTCGTAGAGAAAGTTGATCCCATCCTGGCGGGTTTCAAAGAGCCCGAGCCGTTGCGGGGAGCCCTTGGCATCGAGCAGGGGCTGGGTAGCCCGGTAGGCATCCTGATACTCGAACCAGGGAATCGAGGGCCAGAGATGATGAACAAGGTGATAGTTCTGGCCCATGATCAACCAGTTCATCAGCCGACTTGGATACACCCTGGCATTGTGCCAACGGCTGCGGGAAAGGAAGGGGCGGTGGGGAAGATAATCGAAGAAGAGGCCAAGGGTGACACCCACCATCAGGGCAGGAGCAAACCAGCAGTTGAAGATGAACGGCAGGAAGCCGAATTTCACGGCGGCTATCACGATGGTCAGGAACAAACCACGCGCCAGCCCCCACTCCAGCAGTTCCCAGCGTCGCCAGAGGCGATGGCGGAAGAAGAACACCTCGTGATAGAAGAAGCGCGGTGCAATCAACCACAGTGGCCCGAAGGTGGACACGATGTGATCCGGATCCAGTTTCGGATCGTTGACATGGGCGTGGTGCTGGAGATGCACCCGGGTGAACACCGGGAAGCTGAAGCCCAGCAGGATGGCGGCACCATGCCCCATCACCGCGTTCCAGAAGCGGCTGGGGTGGGCGGCATTGTGGCAGGCGTCATGGATGACGGTGCCCTCCAGGTGCAGGGCGATGAAGCCAAGCGACAACAACAGCGCCAGGGGCCACTGGCCGACGAACCAGCCCCAGATCGTCAGGCCGGCCAATCCGTAGCCAGCCAGGAAGAGGACCACGGTGGGGTTCCAGGCCGCTGGGGGGTCGAGGTACTGGCGCGGCACCGAACGCGACAACGGAGCCGGGCTGGCCGTGACGGCACGCTGGGGAGGCGTCTTGGCCAGAACTTGTGTCATCGCCTCGATACGGTGCCCCAGCCAAACATCGTGCCCCACCTTACGGGTAATGAATGGCCCACCGAAGAGCGAATTCAGGGCTGATTGACAACAGAGTGGGGGAGCCCCATCCCCCGCGGCCATGAGCAGCCTGGGCACCGCTGGCGACGACGGACGGCTGGTAGCACTGCGAAAGGAGTTCGAGCACGAAGCGCGCTTCAGCCAGGTGTTCGTGGTGCTCACCGTGGGGGCCACCCTGATCGCCACCCTGGGGCTGCTGGCCAACAGTCCGGGGGTGGTGATCGGCGCCATGGTGGTGGCCCCCTGGATCCTGCCGCTGCAGTCGATGGCGTTCGAGATCCTGCGGGGTCGCCTGCCGATGTTCCTGCGGGCGCTGCGCACCTTGATGCTCGGGGTGGCGATCTGTCTGCTGCTGGCCATGGCGGTGGGCCATCTGGTGGCCTTCCCCAGCTTCGGCAGCGAGGTGATGAACCGCACCAGCCCCAACCTGCTGGACCTGGGGGTGGCTCTGGTGGCCGGCGCCGTGGCGATGTACGCCAAGCTCAGAAAAGACGCGATCTCGGCCCTGGCCGGTCTGGCGATCGCCGTGGCCCTGGTGCCACCGATCTGCGTGGTGGGGCTGCTGCTGGCCTCGGCGTTCTGGGCGCAGGCCTATGGGGCGCTGCTGCTGTTCGCCACCAACCTGCTGGGGATCATGGTGGGGGCGATGGCAACCCTGGGGACACTTGAGCGGGTCTACCGGGGACGACTGCTGCACAGCAGGCTCGGTCTGACCAGCCTGGTGCTCACCGCCCTGCTGGTGGTTCCGCTTGGCGGCAGCTTTTTTCGCCTGTTGGATCGCTCCCGCCGGGAGACCAAGGCGCAGCAATTGGAGGCCGTGATCGAGCAGCGGTTGCGCAGCAGCACGATCACGCTCGGCGGCGATCCAGCCATCGATCTCGTCGGGATCAGCATCGACTGGCAGAAGAACCCACCACTGATCCGAGCCCGGGTGCGGGTCACTGATCCGGCCGTACCCAGCTCGAACCAGGTGGCAGCTGTTCAGGACTTCATCAACACGAACCAGGCACCACTGCGCTTCCGGCTGGTGGTGCAGCGCACCGCCGTGGATCTGATCGGTCCGGAAACCGCTCCGAATCCCCCCGAACTGGAGGTGCTGCCGGCCCAGGAAGCCCGGCCGTTGCCGCAGGGCGAAGCACAGGAGACGGATGCTTCTGAGCCCGGGACTTAGGAGCGTGTCGCCCACAGATCAGCATCCGATCACTTGCCCAGACACCTTCCTGAATCGGCCCAGAACATCTGACGTTCAATTGATATGGAGAAATGAATGAAGGGCACCTCGAAAAATCTACGTCGCTCCCTAACAGGCTTTGAAATAAGCAATAGAATTGGTTCAGTTCAACACAGCTGAATGGGACAGCGTGGATTCTGGGATGAGGAGAAGCGCATCCACAGGCTTCAGCAGAAGAAGCCTACGTTAGCGACCCTATCCGAGACGATTCCTTGGGA